>JAPLKI010000018.1 GCA_026388155.1 Elusimicrobiota bacterium | reverse complement strand
TGTCGTCGGCGCGATTTCCGGGGGAAAAAGCGTCTTATTCAACGGATAGCCGATAGTCAGCTCGCCGTATTTTGCTTTTTCATCATAGGCCGCCAGAATATCATCTATCCTTAGAACGGATTTAAGCAAAGTGACCAGCAACGCTATCAATACGCACGCGGCAACAGCAACGATCATGGTCACTTTCCGGCTGAGTATTTTACGCATTATATACTCCTTGAGATGGCATCCACCTCAATTTCAAACAAAAGATCGTCACGGCATATATCAGCGCATAGGACGATCATGGGAAAGCCGGTTTTTTCATGGTCTTGACAATAGTTATTAAAAGCGGCGATATCTTTTGCGCGTTTAAGGTAGACAATAGACCGGGTAATATCAGAAAAGCCCATCTTTCGGGAAGCGAGTATAGCCCCGACAACTTTCATGGTAAACGCGATCTGCGCGTCTATATCATCAATATGGGCGGTTTTCCCGCTGATGTCAATGCTTGCGGTGCCGGATACAAGAACACAGCGATGATCGGGCATGACTATTTCCACAGCCCTGCTGAACAAACTGCCGTATGCGGAAGCGGGGTCCTGCAGGGGCGATAGTACTTCCCGTATAATGACGTTCTTTTGTTTTGTCTGAATCGATACGGCGCCGGCGATAAGCGCGCTATGAGCGGGGTTATTTCCTCCGATACCGGTACTGGCAGGCAATAAACCGCCAAAAATGGCTTTTTGCTTGAAAAACCCGGTGCGCGCGGCGTTGAACTCAGCATACCACTGAACAATGTCAGCGTTATAGAACCAGGTGCGCACAATGTTTGACACCTTCATCCCGGCCAGTCCCAGCGTTTTTTCCAGCTTTTCCAGGGTTTGCCGGGCTTGTTCACTTCGCGGGACAGAAGAAACATCCGGATTTACATTCCCGATAAAACAATATTTTGCGAGATTATCTTCAAAAACACGCGCTGCAGGTTTAGCGTCAAGGAATATTGTCTCAACCTTAACGCCGGATACGGCATGTACCTGTATGCCTGCTATGCCGCTTCCGGGATAACGATTGCCCTCAACCCAGGTAACCGGCCAGTTTATCCGGCCAAATGCATTCTCCAGATATTTTATAAATGCGCCGGATTCGCTAAGAGGTCCGAACACGTCAAATTTAACTATCTCGGCGTTCTGTGTTTTAAGCGAATGGGCCAGCCTATCGATCATGGCCGGGAATTGTTCACCCGCATTGGGATAAACTGAAATATAGATCTCTTTCAGATTGTGCCGGGAGATAGTTGTTGAGTAAATCCCCGGACCTGATAGTTTCTGTATATTTGCCAGGCTGTCCACGACCTTTCTCCTGTCTGCAAGCCTTATATCTTCGCGAATTTATTTAAATGACTATTAAAAGATTATGTCAATTCTTCGAGGATAAGTCTACCGCTAGAAATATCCAATGCCGGATGAGCCTGAGAATTTCCATGTTTCCAACGCAAGATGAGCATGAAAATGATAAGTGTCTTCGGTGTTTGTAAATCATCCGATAAGAGCGCGGCAGGCAAATCAATGGAGCGGGTGACGGGGATTTGGGTGGAAAAAACCGTCCGGAGGCCGAGACTTACGTAAGCGGCGAGGCCGAGGAACGGAAGGGCGGGCACGGTGTGTCCCGACCCTGATTTTTGGAACCCAAACCCCCGACAGGCCCCGCGAACCCTATCAACAGCTATCCATGCTAAAGTCGGAAGACCCTAAAAGATTATGTCAATTCTTCGAGGATAAGTCTATCCCTCATTTAAAAAGACTGTTGCTGTAATATTTCAGTAATTAAGGGAGTATTATGGAGTAAATTAAACGGGGTGGCAGCAGGGGCATTTCGCAGAAGCCTCCGGAGCCCGACTTGGGCTTGCAGTCAGTGGAGGGCGAGGATGGCAGGGGCCGACGCGCTGGAGGACCCCGGTTCTGCGGGGTGCCCCTGCTGACAGGACCCGGAAACAGTTACCGAATCACTAAGCATTAACACCTTTTGCCTTTTTTCTTGATATCCCTATCCCTTTATTACAAGCAGCGGCCTGAACCTGGCCACCCGGCGGGCAATTCCGGTTTCAGCCACCACCCGCACCACGGCTTCCACATCTTTGTAAGCTTCCGGCATTTCCTCGGCCAGCGTTCCCCGCCCGGCTGAGCGTACCCATACTCCCTTGTCGGCAAGTTCCTGCGCTATATCCCTGCCGCGGGCGCGCTTTACGGCTTCGTGGCGCGACATCAGCCGCCCGGCGCCGTGACAGGCTGAGCCAAAAGTTTCGCTCATAGCCTTTCGGGTGCCGGCAAGCAGATAAGAGCAGCGCCCCATGTCGCCGGGTATTATAACCGGCTGGCCGGTGGCGCGGTAGGCCGGCGGGAGTTCCGGGTGGCCGGGGCCGAAGGCGCGCGTGGCGCCCTTGCGGTGCACCACAACTTTGATCATTTTGCCGTCCACTTCATGTTCTTCCAGTTTGGCGATGTTATGCGCCACATCGTAAACCAGATTCATGGCCAGCGCCCTTTCCCCCAGGCCCAGCGCCGCGCCGAATATTTCCCGCGTAAGGCCTGTAAGGGCCTGGCGGTTCGCCCAGGCGTAATTAGCGGCCGCCTGCATGGCGCCGAAATACTTCTGTCCCTCGGCGCTCCTGAAAGGAGCCGCGGCCAGTTTCTGGTCGGCCAGGGCTATACCGTAACGCCGGGCGGCGCCGCGCATGACTTCTATAAAATCGGTGCAGACCTGGTGGCCGAGGCCGCGCGAACCGGTGTGCAGCATTACGGTAACCTGTCCCTTGAACAGGCCGAAGCTCCGCGCGGCGGCTTCGTCGAATATGTCCGTCACCTCCTGCACTTCCAGAAAATGATTGCCGGACCCCAGCGTGCCGAGCTGTCCGCTCCCGCGCTCCAGGGCGCTCCTTCCCACCGCGTGCGGGTCGGCGCCGTTCATAACGCCGCCTGATTCCGAGTTCAGCAGGTCTTCAGGCCGGCCCAATCCGTTTTCAACCGCCCAGGCGGCGCCCTTTATAAGCGGCTCTTCCCGCGAACGCCTGCCCAGCAGTATGCCGCCGCCCACGCCCACTCCGGCGGGAATGCGGGAATAAAGCGCGGCCGCCAGCGCCTCAAGTTTGTCCTGTATGCCGGGCCTTTCCAGGCTTGTGGCCAGCAGGCGAACACCGCAATTTATGTCGTAGCCCACGCCGCCGGGTGAAATTACGCCGTTTCCTGCGTCAAAAGCGGCCACGCCGCCTATGGGAAAACCATAGCCCGTGTGTATGTCCGGCATGACAAGGGCCCGCCCGGCCAGACCCGGCAGAGTAGCGGTGTTTGCCGCCTGCTCCAGGGCTTCGGCTTCAATGAACTCTTCTATTGCGGAGTCTGCGTAAATGACGGCGGCGGCGTTCATGCCCCGCTTATAGGAAGGGCTTATCTCAAGCCTGTAAGGGTCCAGGCGTTTAATATGCGGATTTTTAACAGACATAAAACAATAACCTGCCGCCTTTTTCCCCGTGATCCGGGAGGGGGCTCAGGCGTGTGCGCCGCCGGCGGTTATTTTTTAAGCGCGGCTGATTGCGCGCCGGCTTCCACAATACGATAATCTTTGGCTCTATAGAGCGTTTTGTACAGCCGAAGGGCGCTGCTTATGTTCTCAGCGGCCTCGCTCCTGTCACCCAAAGCTTTCAAGGTGCGTCCCTTATAATCAAGAACGCGGGCTTTTAACGCCGGCCTGGAGTCCAGTTCCGTCCAGTTGGTCCAGGCGCGCAGGGCGCGGGTATAAAAATTGTTCGCCGCTTTTATATTTCCCTGCCTGCGGTAAAATTCCCCGGTTTTATAGAGAATAATAGGGTAAGAGTCCATAAGTTCGGCGTCCAAAACCTGAAACGGAAAAGCGGTCTCCTTGTTATGGAATATTGCGACCGCTTTGTTGTAAAAAATTTCCGCGTTTTTTAGATTCCCCTTTTTTTCATTAAATTCCGCCAATGCGGATAAAGCATCGGCAGTACTATATTTTTCTTCGACGTTCTCCTCTTCCCGCCGCGACAATATTAATCCTTGCTCAAGGAAAGGTCCGGCCTTGCCAAGCTTGTTCTGCTGAAGATATAGCCTGCCCAGGCCGGATATTCCCATGAAGCACCCTTCAGGATTGTTCTTGCAGTTATAGTCCAGGCTTTCCCGGTAAAACCTTTCCGCTTCGGGCAGATACCCGTGTATATGGTACGCCGTTGCGAACAGCACACTTGACCGTCCATATTCCCATGTTGCTCCGGGCAATTTTACCGCCTCCGTCATGGCAGCGTAATAAGAGGCTTCGGCATCCCTGAACTTGCTTGTCATATGGGCGTTTATAGCCTGGTTGTAAAATTTATAGAAAGCTTCTTTTCCGGGTTCCGGTGAGACAAATTGTTGCTGCGCGGCCAGAGTTCCACCGGTCAGAACTATGGTAATTAACGCCAGTTTTACCGTTTTTCGCATATAGCTCCCAATGTGTAAAATAATATGAGGGACGATCTTAAATCTACCACAAAAGACTTAAATGGTGCAACAATAAAAAAGATAATATCGCGCCTCTTACTTTACCGGGATTTCAATGTTTTTTTCGGGACAGAAGCTCCGCCCGGAGTACTTTATACTGTTGGATTTTGGACTTGTAATAGTCGTCAAGCTCGGGATAGAGCGGTTCTTTGATATCTTCCAATCCGGCTTCCGAACAGGGGATGTTCAGAACTTTCCGGCAGTATTTTTCCGGGTCGGCGGAGTAATATTCCCATCTCCATTTGTAAGAGGGGTTGGCCATCCGGGAGACAAAGCGGGGCGTCCGGGCCATTTCAAATCCTACATAGGTCTGCTCGACAAGATACGCCAGATATTCGCCGGCGTTGGAATAGCGCAGGTTCCATTCCGCGGTCAGGGGCCTGCGGCCCAGCTTGACGGGGTCCAGTTTATAATAGGGCCACTCGAACGATATCCGCATATGCGTCAATTCATGCGCGATAAAAGCCGCGTTCTCCCGGATAAAACTCCGGAACACCTTTTCATTCCCCGCAAGCCTGCCGAGCCGCCAGTACTTTTTCAGATACCTGCTGTCCGTGTAAACGGTCTTTCCTTTGCTGTTGCACCAGTTCAGCGCGGTCTCGTCGTCCGTAAGCCCTATCCTGAAGGATATTTCCGGATGCTCTTTCAGGAACCCCGCCGTTTCAGCGGCCACCGGGTTCGAGCTGCTTTGAAATATATCCAGATACGCCCCGCGCAGCCGGGGTTCTATTTTTTTTATCGCGGCCACATCCGCGCGCGAGAACAGCTCCGCTTTCTTCCCGGCGGAAAAAGCCGCCGGCCCCGTGAAAAGAACCAGAAGCACAATTAACCAGGGTTTTTTATTATTCATCCTATTTTCTACTCGTACTGCGGCTTCCATAACCGCGAGAAACGGAGCGAGACGCCGGTCATCAGACTGTATCCCCAAAGCGGGCGCGTCTTCAACGAGAACCAGTAGAGATCCACGAACGGCGCGATGGACAGATGCCTGTGAACCGGAATGCTGAGCCTCGCGTTCGCGTCGCCCTCCACGCGCAGGTCTGTCGGGCTGTCGCCGTGCGCAGAAAAAAAGTAGTTATTCCAAAATTCCCCTTCCAGCTTCGCGCCGCCGGGGCCGAACGGCGCTGAAACAAGGGCCCTCACGCGGAGACCGGTCTGGGTGTTCGGCGGATCGCGCGAGAGATCGCGCTTGATGTCCGCCGTAAGTTCAAGGGTCTTTACCACCGAGCCGTCATAGAATTCAACGCCGGGGAAAACGCTGTAGACCTGCTTTCTGCGCAGGCCGGGCACGGCCTGAAATTCGCCGTCGGCCTGCAGGCCGAGCGAGGGGCCCCAGGCGCCGGCGAGCCAGCCATACGGGGTGCCTCCCACGCGCCGCGTGGCGAGGGTCAGCAGCATAATACGGTTGGCGGCAAGGTTTGTAATCGTCGGCGCATTGCGCGGGCTCAGGCGGTCCTTCGCGTAATCCATCTCAAGCGTGGTGGTCCACTTGTATTCGCTGCGCAGATACTCGACATCGGTCTTGAGGGTTCCGCCGATAGTCAGCTCATTGAAACCCTGTATGCGCGAATTCGGCACCTGGTCAAAGCCGGCCGGGCGGTCAACGCCTACCTGGCGCAGATTCAGGCCTATATCGCGGAAATTGACCCGCCAGAGACCGTGCTCGCTGACCGGTTTGCCGGTCATCCATGAACGCCAATCCGCAAGCGTTGCGGTCCCGGAAAGAGCGCGCAGTCCGTCAATAACTGCGGCCGCGACGGTCGGCGCGTCCCTGAGCGGCGCGTAGGGCGCCGGCAAGCCGAGAGCCTCGGCCGCGCTGCGGGAAGTCGCAAGAAGATAGGTATCCTTCTCATTGAACGGTACTCCGCTCACAAGCCCTTTTTCCGAGTCAAAGCCCGAAATCGCCATGCGTATCCGTCCGCCGGAGGGCTGGCCGGCGGCCTCCCGCTTTTTCTGCCCGGCGGCCTCGTCGAAAAGCGATTTAAGCTGCGAGCCGGGTATATGCGCCAGCACTGCCTCGTCGGCGGGGCCAAGCCACTGGCGCACAAAGCTCTCGCGCACCGCTCCGACGGTTGGAGTCTGCAGCCCCGGCGCGGGTAAGAGGGCGGCCTCAGCCCGGGCGCGCCAAGCGAGCACCGCGGCCGCAAGCGTCCAAAAGTCGCGAGATTCGTAAACCGGCAGGCCGGCGCGCTCGGACTGAGGAAAGACCTCGCGCGCTGACGGCAGTATAGGGACATCGGTTGAACGGGCGACTTCCAGGAATTTTAGAGCGGGCTCCGGTGAATCGGCGGCGAGCTCCACCTCGTCGTCCAGCAGGCGCGCGCTTTGAGCCATCTTCCACATTACGCGGTCCCCGTCGGCGCGGCGCTCCACCTCAACGATATTGAGCGCGGGCCAGTAAGCGTACACGGGCGGCAGTGTATTGGCAAATTGCTGCCGGCCGGACTGTTCAAAAGCGCTCGCGGGGGGCGGAGTAAAAGTCAAAAACGGCGCGTCATCCGCGAATATCAGGTCAAGGCCGCGCGTTGTAGTGGCCAGGCGCGCGTTGTCGGTCGCGTCCAATGGTGAAAGGACGATTACAATGTCGGCCTCCGCGCGCAGGCGCGGTATCAGCGCCTTGACCGCGGCAACGGGCTCTTCAATTTTAAAGTCCGCCAGCTTTGCGGGCTTGAGCAGCCGTCCGGCCCACGCCGGTGTGAGGCCGACAACGGCCACGCGCGCGCCGGGAACTGAAAAGACCGCGTACGGCGGCAATATAGTCCGCTCGGATGCGGTTGAAAAAACGAGGTTCGCCGATAAATACTGTATCCCGGCGGGGCGCTCACGGCGGTAAGCCTCAAGCGCGGGCCAGTTCTCTATTTCCGAAGCTGAAACGGCTGAAAACTTCAGCCCCGCGCGCTCAAGCATCTCCAGCGCGGCGCGGCCGCGCGCGTCCGAATCATCCGCGCCGAAAGTCCCTCCGCGCGCAAGGCCTATGAGCGGGCCTTTCGCGGCCTCCTGCGCCGCCGCGGCGGACAGCCGCCCGATACCGCCATAGCTGCGCCCGACCATCACTATAGTGACATCGCCCCCCTTCCAATGCAGGCGGTAGTAGGCGGCAAGTCCCGTGCGCAGGCGTCCCGAAACCGGGTGATATAGTTTGGCATGCGCAATGACGGAAGCCTCAGGATCGGGCGTGGTTCCGACATCGGTTTCCGCCTGGGATTCGTTCAAAGGCCTGGAATCCGGCATCCGGAACGTAGCGGGATTTGCCGCGGCTTTTTTGAGCGCCGCTATGAGGGATGCAACCGGCGGATAGACAAATATGATCTCCGAATCGGATTCAAGTACCGCGGTCCCGGACGGTGCGGCGCCCGTGGACAGGCGCAGATAATAATCCGGGCCGGCAAATGAACACGGCAGCTCGTCAACGGAATCAAGCGTCGCATCGGCGCCGGCTTCGCGCAGAACGCGCTCTATCGCCTGAACTAACTGGAGCGTGACCTCGGTTGGTTCGTTCTCTATGAGAGCGAAGCGCAACGGCGCCGCAGCCGCGCCCTCCGAGAAAGCGGAAACAAGCAGGGCCGCCGCCGCGAACACAAAGGCTTCCCCCCGCGCGAGGCAGATTAATTTACGGAATATATGTGATCTTTTTCCTGAATTCCCCGGCCGGCCGCAAAAAAGTTTAGGGTTATATGTCATGTCCACAAAGTTGCCGCCAGGCTGTCCCGCTAATAAAAAATAGGTCAACACCTGTTTGATTTATTTTTTCCCGAAACGCAGTTTAAAGGTTAAAAGAGATTCCCCGGAGAAAAGCCGGCCCGCCACGGTCACGAACACGGCGAACACCGCCGCCTGGTAAGCTATTCCCCATACTACATTGGCGTTATTGCCCGCCATGACGTTCTGGGGAGCTATGAAAGCGTGCGTGAACGGAATAGCGTAGAGCAGAAATTTGAGGCCGAACGACGCGCTGTTTATGTCCACGAACATCGGCAGGAGATAGGAGAGCATAAGCATCATCATAAGCGGAGTCATCATCCCCTGCACGCTTTTCAGGTCGTCGGCGAGCGCCCCCAGTATAAAAGCTATGGACAGCGCGCAGAGAATGCAGAACAGCACCGACACCCCTATCAGCAGGTAGCCCTGGGGCGTTATTAACAGACCGAGTTTTGCAAGGGCGGCGCGCGTGGAAGCCGCCACCGGGCCCGCCCCGCCGGTCACCCCCGACATGAACGAGCGCATGCCCAGCATATACGCCGCCGAAAGGAGCGATGCGATGAATGCCGAAGCCGCGAGCTTGGACACCACCAGCATCCGCCTGTCGATGGGGGAGCTTAAAAGCGTCTCCAGCGTCTTGTTCTCTTTTTCGCTCGCCACCGCCGTCATGACCATCTGCGCCGACAGCATCACAATAAAGAACACCGCTATGGGGAAAAAATAGGTCTGCGACTGCGCGAAAGCCGTTACCTGCGACACCGGCACCCTGGCGACGGCGCCGCCGACAGCCACGAATTCCGCGGCGGACATCGGCTCTTTGAGGAAAGCGGCGTCGGCCGACGGGGCCCTCTTTTTTATTGCGTAATCGCTCAGTTCGGCGTTAACGCGGGATATGGTTTTGCCTACCCTGGAAGCCGACAGCGCCGCGCCCATGCCGGTCACGCTCGTTTTAAACTTGGAGTAGAATCCGACCTCCGGCTTCCCGCCGGCGTCCAGCGTCTTCTGCATGCCGGCGGGCAGCGTTATAAAAGAGCTCTCGCCGGAGTATTCGGGAGAGAAAAGCGCTTCCTCCGCGCCCGCCGGTATCACTTTGTAGCCCGCTTTTCCCAAAGCGCCGATAACAGCCCCTGATAGGGCGGAACGGTCCATGTCCGTCACAACCACGCTGTTATGCGCGGCCGACGCTTTGGTCTGCTCGCCGGTGAACTTGCCTATCAGATTGAAAACAAAGAGCATCGCCGCTATGGATATTACGAGCTGGCGGGTGAGAAGCTCTTTTATCTCTTTTTTGACCAGTATGAGGAAGATGTTCATTGCGCCAATTTTATGAAGACCTCCTCCAGATTGTCCGTGGCGAAATGCGCCTTCAGCGCGGCCGGCGTGTCGCAGGCCAGTATCACGCCCCTGTTTATCATTCCTATCCTGTCGGAAAGGAATTCTATTTCCAGCATGTTGTGGCTGGAAATAATGAAGCTCATTCCCTCGGAAGCGAGCTGTTTTATGGTCCGCCGTATCTCGTAGCCGTTGATTATGTCAAGTCCGCTCGTCGGCTCGTCAAGTATGGCCAGTTTCGGCTTTATCATCACGGCCCGTGAAAGCAGGAGCTTCCTGGCCATGCCTTTGCTGTATGTTTTTATCTTTTCCTTAAGCCTGTCCTTCAGCCCGCAAAGCTCGGCGCCGTAGCGGACCGCCGCGGCGGCCTTTTCTCCGTCGCGCAGGAACACGGAAGCCATGAAATGGAGGTATTCGTGGCCGGTGAGGTTTTTATAGGCGCCCGCTTCTTCGGGCAGATAGCTTATTATTTTTCTGACCTCGGCCGCGTCCTTGACGGTGTCCAGGCCGAACACCTCGGCCCGGCCGGAGGTCGGCAGTAGTATAGTGGCCAGTATTTTTAGAGTGGTGGATTTTCCGACCCCGTTGGGGCCGACCAGGGCGAATATTTCGCCTTCATGCACATTGAAACTCACGCCTTTGACGGCTTCAACGCTCTTGTACTTTTTAACGAGGTCCGTTACGTTTACCGCGTTCATACGGATAAGTTATCAAGTTTCCCCCGTCTTTACAAGCCCGCGAACGGCGATAACGCACTAAATATTTTCATGTTTATACCATTAACACCGGGCGACTTTCCACCCACCACAAAAGGTAGACGCTACCTTTTGCTATTAGTATCGTTGGGTGGCTGACCTCATTTCTTCAGTCCGCGTAGTGGTGGAGTATTTCGGAGATGAAGGTCTGATAAGGAACGCCCAGTTTCTGGGCTTTTTGCTTGAGATGGGTTAAATCTTCACTGTTGACGCGGATATTCAACACGGCGTCTTTTCTGCGTGCGGCGATAGCCCTGGCTATCCCGCGGATTTCGACCGCGCCGGCAGGCACATATTCCCCGCGCAGAAGCGCCTTCTCCGCGGCGAGTTCCGTTTTACCCAGCTTGATTTTTTTCATTAGAGTTCACCCTTCTCCAGCAGCCTCGTATACTTTCGGCTCGGGAACAGCGTCTTTAAAAATATTTCGCCATCGCGTGAAACATACGGCACTACCCAGATATAACCCTTGTGCCGAAAAAGCAGGATATTCTGGTTCGCCCTTTTTAAATGCTTTAACACGCCCACAAGTTCGGCATGTATGATCTCCTCAAAAGAGACCCCGCGCTCCCGCTTAAGCCGCTCGCTCTTCCCAATATCCCAGCGCATCCCGCCTCCAATATTGTAATACATTTGTATATACAAATCAAGGCCCCTGTTTTAGACCTTCTTTGGATCAATTTTTTCTCCTTATTTAGCATAGCAGACGAACACGACAAAGGTCTGTCGTGTTGGCTTTTCCATATACGATGTATTGTCTTAGGGATTTAACCCGGATTTATCAGCTCTACCGCTATTTTAATTACGATTTTCATTACAGGGGATGGTGAGTTCACGGCCATTTTGGGGGCATGGCCGTCTTCGGGGTAAAACACAGCAAGTTCACCCGCCTGCAGATGTACAGGGGTCCAGCCCCCGTTCATCACCGTACCGAAGCAGGCATCCTTGTCCGCATCATAGGCCTCGGTAATATCCAGCCTCTCCAACGGCACCCAGCCTATAATTTCCGAACCTGACGCGATATACTGGATATCAATATACTTCCTATGGCATTCAAACTTAGGGGCGGTCGTTATCACCGTTTCATAGCGCTGCACCAGGGCGAACACCCTTTCCCCGTCTATCGCTATCTTCCCATCGGCCAACCCGCCAAGGTCCTCCCGCCGCAAAAAATCCATCACCTTAGCCATACCCCCCGGCCCAATCCCCTGCCGCCCAAAGCTCTTAATATCCGTAACGATCATGTTTTATTTCCTCGGTACATTTTTTCAATCTGTTCCCAGCTACCCTTATAAAATAAAACCGCCGGGTTTCCCCGGCGACGACAAGAACCCACCTCAAATTAATTATTCACGGCCCATAAGGTCTCTTGTGGGGCACGCGTAGCTATTCGCCTTTCACAAGAAGCCCTGCGTCGTCAAAATCCCCTTGATTGGCGTTCCATTCTGTTTTTAAGCCAACCTTTAAGTTATACAAATCACGTAGTTCCCAGGAAGCCACCTTCCAATATTTATCCGCTTCCTCAATTATTTGAATTTGCAATAGCAGATGGTGTGCATCCATTTTTATTTTCTTCCCAGACGTGAAATAGAATAGCCGATGGTGGGTTCCTTTTTTATTCTTCTGTGCACTTGTTTTTAATTCAATATATGATATTTTCCCATCTAAATTTATAAGCAAATCAGGATAACCACTACTTCCAAGTTTTTCTGGGTTCAACGATGTCTTTTTCATTTCTTCAACAATTGCGCTTTCCATTTTACTGCCAGCTTCATTTGCCCGACTTGCTTTATATCGTGTTTCCGATTTTCGGCTGGCCTTCATGAAATTATCCATCGCTTTTTTGATTGTATCTAACAGTTTGCTGTCATCCGGGTCGGTTAAAGTCATTGGCAAAATGTTGTAATTGCAGACAGCCATAAGAATCTCAGAAAAACTACGCTTCCCAAGTTCCCCGGGCAACTGAGATATTTCCTTGATTGTTATTTTATCTTTTGGATTAATGTCCATTTGATTTTAGTATTAACAAGTCTTGTTTTCGTTTGAAAATAGCTTTTTCAGCTTCTTTTACATATCTAGGATCTATCTCAGTACCTAAAAATGACACACCGAGTCGAAGGCAGGCAAGAGCAGTGGTTCCGATTCCCATGAATGGGTCGTAAACTATCATTTCGGGTGCTATTCCATGAAGTTTTACACAGAGGTAGGGTATTTTTTCCGGAAATACTGCCGGATGGACGATGGGAGTAAAAGCACCCTGTTTGTTTTCATATCTAACAAACCAGATGTTTCCCCTATCTCTTTTGTTTGATTTGGTTTTCCATCGAGTTCTATTGCTCTCATGTTGATAAGGCACACCAATCGCCAACTTGTCTAATTCCACTGTCCCGTTTTTTGTAAAGTGAAAAATATACTCATGACATTGGTTTAAATATTTAGGGGTATTTATGGGCTTAAAGTGCCCCAACGAAATATCCCCATTAAGCCCATTTGAATTAGATTTCGTCTCCGTGCTCTCCTTTGGGAGTGCGATTGCTTTAACCCAGTGGATGGTGTTTTGTAATTTAAAATACTTAGAAAACTCTTTAGCCACATCGAAAGGAACCCAAGGTTCACTAGGAGATCCAACGATATTGAGAAAAAAAGAGCCATCATCTTTTAAGACTCTTTTACTCTTTTCAGCGACTAACCCCATCCACGCAACATATTCACCATTTTCTTTGTTGTCTTTATATTTTGAATACTTTTTATGTAAATTATAAGGAGGAGAGGTTACAATCACATCGAGCGATTCTCCCGGCAGCTCATCCATAAAGACGAGACAATCTTTTTCATAAATGAGGTTAAGTCTATTCTTCGCCAGTTTTTCCTTTTCCCCCAGTTTGATTTCTCTGGTGGGCATTACTGCGGAATTTGAAACTGGTAAAGGTGTGCTCATAATTTTATTATAACTAATTCGGAATAGATTGTCCTGCATGAGGTCCTCCCGAGTATACGATTGTGTTCCTCTTGTAGATATGCACATATATCCTCCTTAAACATTTTTAAACAGTCCATGAAGATCATCACGACAACGGAATGTTATGAGACTTTAGAAGGGATATATTCCGCTAAACTGTATTGCTTTGCTCTGGAATACACACCCTCCTCCTTAATATCCACATAAATAGCATAGCAGACGAACACGACAAAGGTCTGTCGCGTTAAAATGGGTGGGATATTCGGATTTATCGTTAATGGGCGGGGAAAATAACCTATTAATTTAATGAGCCAGAGAAACGTGACAATCTAAGGGGTGGCACCGGGGTTTGTTCGCGGGGGTTTTCCGGAAGGCGACTTGGTCTTGCAGTCAGTGGAGCCTGAGGATAAGGGCGGCCGCGCTGGCCGACCCGACCCCCGCGGACAAATCCCGGTGACAGGACCCCGCACTTTTTCTGGAAACCAGCCAAAGTGCGGGACAAGCCCCGACTTGCCATTGACTGGACCCCCGATAACGAATCTCGGGGGTGACAAGGTATATATTTAAACTGTTACGGCTTTTCTATCTCCACGGTGGAGGCGGCGGTGCGGCCGAAGACTTCGGGCTCGTACATGCCTTCCACAAGCGTCGACGGCGCATAATACACCCCCGGCACCGTCGCCTGCACAATATAGGAATACTTGTGCTCCCCCGCCGTCAGATAATCCGCGAAAATGAGCATCCGGTCGTCATACTTCTCCGCCCGCTCAAATTCACCCCAGTCCCCCCCGCGCTCCCCCTTGGCCGCCAGCGTCCGCGCGTCCTCCGAACTTTCCACCGCGAAAGCCGTATTCACTATCTCAAAACCCGCCGGCACCGGGTCGTTGACCGCCACAAAAGTCCGGTCCTGCGGCGTCTTGACCGTAATAGTTACCACCGCCCGCGCCCCCGCCTTGAAAGCCCCCGACCCGCCCAGCATCGGCTTGATCTCTTTTGTTATCTCAAAACCTTCCGAAGCAGGCTTATCCCTTTTCTCCGGCACAAAACCCATTCTGAGAGCATAGTAAAACCGGCCCGTTCCGGACTTTGAGAACTCCAGCTTTAACTTGTCCCCCCCGCCGAACAGCCCGGTGAAACCAAACGTTTTTTCCCTCGGGGAAGGCGTTCTCTCCGTGAACCGCTCCCGTATAAGCTCGGGCAGCTTCTCTTCCGACCTGGAAACCACGGCGGTAAAATCAGGCGTTTCCTTTTCATAATGCCGGTAAAAATTCTCAAAGGCCCGCAGGGACCAGGAATTTTCCTGCGTGGTGCGCCAGCGCCCCTTGGCCTTGCGCTCCCCGGTAAGCCAGGTAACCGCTTTTTCGTCACCCGCAAAGCCGCCCTGCGAGTCAAGCATGGCGTCCAGCATTACCGCCGTGGTCTGCACGGGGCTCGAGTGTATCCAGGGCATGGCCTCGGCGTCCTCAAAATGCAGTTGGGTGGGCGAATACCGCGCCTGCGTCATTATTTCGGCCGAGAGTTTTTTGGAAGTCTCGGCGTCAAAGCCCAGCAGCTTGGCCGCTTTTACCATGTAAGCCTTGGCCAGATACGGCACCTGGTCGCGCTTATCATAAAGCTGGCTGAAGTAGCCGCTCATGTTTTTGCCGTTAAGCGCCAAAGCGTAAACCGCGTAGGCGCGCGCGGCATAATTCTCGCTTGTGCTGTAAGGGTAAGCCCAGTTGGTCTCCTCGGAGCCCAGATAAGCGGTCAGCCAGTCAATGTCCTTATTGATAACCGCCGGGTCCACCTTATAGCCTTCCTTAACGGCCAGCGCCGCGGCCTCAAGCGTGTAAGCGCTGATATAAGGGTCCGGCTTCCAACAGCCGCCGGTCCAGTAGCAGAAGCCGCCTGACGGGTGCTGATAATCCGGCAGATGGTCAAACACCTTCTGCGTTTCCTCTTTCAGCGTGGCGAGCCCCCCCAGGCCGAAAGTTTCAATAAGTTCCGCGCCGGTAATTACGGGCATAGAGCGGGAAAGTTTCTGCTCAAGACAGCCGTACGGATATTCAAGCAGGTAGCGCGCCCCTTCGCTGAGGCCGCTTAAGGCCGTGGGTGAAAGGTTCACAAGCAGGTCCCCCTCGGCTTTGGGGTAAGGCCGCAGAAGCGTTTCCTCGCTTAGACCTGAAGAAACGCCGCTTGTGGCCGCGTATTCGAGGGGCTCCCAGGTCTTGACCGGCACGCGCCATTCAAGACCGTCGGTTTCCGAACCGGCCTCGGCGCGGAACCGGAATATCGTTTCGCCGGGTTTTTCCGCCGTGCAGGCCCAGGTTATTTCGGCGGCTTTGCCGCTTTCCACCGACACCGTGCGGTAGTCTTCCCCCTTGACCAATATGGAGTAGCCGCTGGTCTCTATGGAAAGCACCGCCGTGGAAATGCCGGCGGTGTAGTTATGAAGGACCACGCCGCAGTTAAAAGTATCCCCCACGCGGGCCATGCGCGGCAGGCTTGGCCGCAGCATCAGCGGTTTTGATACGGTGACCGAAGCGTCGCCCGAGCCGAACAATTTGGCGGAGTTCGCCACAGCCATAAGCCGGAAGCGCGTAAGACTGTCCGGCAGTTTAAAATTGACCTTCGCCTTACCGTCGGGCCCGGTTTTAACCGAAGGGTTCCAGTAAGCGGTGGGCGTAAAGTTCGAGCGCAGATCCAGGCCCGCAAGCGACGCGCCGCCGCCCCCGCCGCGCGCCTCGCCTTTTTCACCGTAACTGCGCTGGCCGATAATGTGCAGGCGCGAGTCAACGGTGAGAATATTAAGCGGCCTGGGGCCATAGAAACCGGAGAACACGTCCGGCGTGGCGTAGCCGGTCAGGCTCAGCACGCCCTGGTCAACGGCAAATATTGTGAGCTCGGAAACTATCGGGCGGCCGGATTCATTCGCGGCTTTGACCTCCAGATTTACTTGCTGGCCGGGGCGGTACTCGGCTTTGTCGCTTTTAAGGCTTACTGCCAGGCGTCTGCCGGCGGGGCTGACCAGCAGGCTTGCGTAGCCGAATTTTGCCTGCGGCTTTGACAAGTCGTCCTCGCCGTCTTCGGAATATTTCTGGTCGGCCGCGCGGCCTTTAACCAGTATCACGCTGATAAAGGCGTTGGGCAGGTATTTTTCTTTTATGGGCACATTTATAAAATCCGCGCCGCCTTTGGTGGTGGTCAGCCAGCGGTCCAGCACACCCTCGCGCTCCACCGTTACCAGAGCCTGCGCTTCGGCGTAGGGCGACTTCACCATAATTTTGGCCGTTTCACCGGGCTTGTAATCGGTTTTTTCCGTTACCAGCTCTATAATATCGGAATCCTCCCTGGCCCACCAGGCATCGCCTTTGCCGAACACATAAAAGCTGAAAGAGGTTTCTGTTTTGCGGTCTTCTTCGTCGGAACCCTCAACGGTGAAAATATAATAGCCGCCTTCCGCCGGGGTGAAGCTCCAGGTTTCTGTTGAGGCGGAAGCGGTGAAAGTGAAGCTTGACACCACGGTGTCTTTGGTTTCGCTCACCCATTCAAGCCGGCCGCCGAGGCCCGCGCGCCGCGAGCTCAGCCACTGCCGCTTTACCATTTTGCCAATGCCCGCAAGCCCAACGGCGGGCGAGCCGTCCGGCCTTACGCCTATAAGTTCGGCCGACCAGGGCTTGCCGGCTTCCACAAAACCGCCCGAGGCTTTTACGCCGAAGTAAAGATTCGCCTTGTGCACAAAAGCCGAGGCCCGGCCGAACAGTTTTTGGCGTTCGGGGTCCGTAATGCCGGCTTCAAAAGAAGCCGTAACAGCGTTGCCGCCGCCCTTAAGGTTCTTCTCGACCTGTACCTCCACCGAGGCCTTGCCTTTTGAGTCCAGCTCAACCGAACCCGAACCGGCCAGTAGGTCCAGCCTTTCCTGCGTGAATTCCCGCCCGAAGCTGAAGCCTTCGTGGCCGGGCGGCGCGTAATAAGCGCTTTCAAGCCGCAGGGTCCAGTCGGCCCTGCTTTCGGACATGGGCGCGCCGAAAAGATACCAGCCCTCCACCGCTGCCTTGAATTTATCGCCGGCGAGGAAAGAATTGCCCAGCGTGCGGGTTTTAACTTCAAAAGTTGCGGGCTTGAACTCCTCCACGCGGAAGGTTTCCGTGAAAAGGAAAGGGCGCTCTTTGCCCTGATAGCTGCGGTCCTCGTCTTCTTCGTCGCCTTCCACGGCGCGCGCGACGGACTTGTCGTCCTCGTAAGGCTCGGAGGCCTCTATGCTCCAGACGCCGGTGGGCGAACCTTCGGCGATCTTATAGGCGTAATCAAAGGAGGAAAAATCGGTCGTTACGGGCACGGTGGCCTTTAATACACGGTTGCCGCGCGAATCGGTTACGGAGATCTGCACCGCGTCAAGATCAAGCGGCGCCCAGTCGCCGGAGACCAGTTTTCTGCCTATGCCTTTTATGTCCACCGTTTCGCCGGGGCGGTAAACGCCGCGCTCGGTGAACAGCGCGGCCGAATAGCGGCGCGGCCGCGGGGCGTTTTCATAATTAACCGAAAAACGCCAGGGCTCAACGCCGCCTGTCCAGGAAGTGTTCATTACGGCCGTGCCGTTCTTGCTGCGCGCGAACACCCATAGCGCGGGCCGGGACCACCGCTTCCAGTCGGTTATCCCCAGTTTCATCCAGCCGGGCGCGTCGGCAAAGCCCTGCTTGTCGGTGACGCCGGACCACAATATTTTATTATCGTCATTCCTTATTTCAACCGGCGTGTTGGTGGCCGGGCGGCCGTTCCTGAGGAAACTGACCCAGATAAGTGTGGAATCGGGCGAGCTTTTGAGCGTGAGGCCGAGGCGCGTGACATTATCCACCATGCGGTCGGTCCCGCCCCGCGCGTCCGAAACGCCGGCGTAGGCGAAGCCCCCCGTTTCGGGGTTCAGCACATCGGAATAATCCAAGAAGGTCCGTATACGGATGTTCTTCTGCCCGACGGAGGGCTCCCAGTTTTTGGAAACGCTGTTAGAAAGCAGGATCGCGTCTTTCATGCCGCCTTTGTAAAAGGGAATAAAATAATCTTCGTTTATGTTCCCTTTTACGACGGCGACGGGGCCGGCGTTCACCGCGCTGGCGGGGTGGCGCGGCGGCAGATAACCCTCCAGCACGCCGAAGCCGGGCTTAACGGATAAATAGGGGCAGTAATCCCCGGTTTCAACGGGGAAGTCAACGGCGTCGCCAAGCTTATTGCCGAAAATATCGGTTAAGCCGGCTGGAAGTTTAAAGACGTATGAAGAAGCCAGCTTGAATATTTCATAGGGCAGGTCATAATAGACCGTGCGTTTGGAACTGTCCCTGTAGCCCTCCCTCCTATATTCCTCGACCGTGAGCGCGGGCATAAGCACCGGCGCCGCCATTTTCGTGTAAAGTTCCCAGTAGCTAAGCGGGTTGGAAAAGCCAAGCCTGAATTCGTGCGGCATGCAGCCGCCCTCGGGAAATTCTTTCACCTTAAAAGTGTAATAAGGTTCAAAATTTATGACCCTGTCGGCTTGCAGACCCAAATTACCCCCGCCCGCAAGCAGTCCTTTTTTGAACCTGAGCGCGTAGGAGTAGTCCGGCTTAAGTTGTGAGGCGGGCCTTATGGCAAGCACCGTGCCGGTGGAAATATCCTGCCAGGGGTAGGGCCAGAGTTTTTTAACTTCTTCGTCTTTGGCGGAACGGACTCCGGCGGGAACTTCTTTCACGCTGCCGTCGGGGGCGGTTTCCTCAAGGGTTATGAAATCTCTGGCTCTGACTGAAGCCATGGGCAGACTGAAAGCCGCATAAGCCACGGTATCCAGCGGCAGCCAGCGGGCCGCGTCGCGCGGCTCGCTTTCTTTTATAGCGGGGCGGAGAGTCTCAAAGAACCAGACCTCGTCATTTTCCAGGACCTGGCCGCTGTTGCCGGATTTAAGGCCTTTTTTAACGCGGGCCGCATAGAGCGTGGCGGTGGTCAGCGCCTGCGCCGGCTCAAAAGCCACGGTCTGAGTGCCCTGCCAGCGGCAGCGGCCTTCAACGGATTTGAGGTCCCTGAAACTGTCCAGTTCGGCGGAGGAAAAACCGGAGTAGTTGGCTTCGGTCAGCGTATCCCGCACCTCAAAAACCTCAAGCGGGCAGACCTCTCCCATTTTTTCTGCGGAGGTAAGGGCGGCCATGGGCTGGTTGAAGGTGGCGGCTATGGAGCGGACGGCGTTCATGTCGCTTACCGGCCCGTAGGGCGTCTTAGAAACCACCTGCGCGGCCGGGTATTCCGCCGAGGCGGCGGCACAAAACAGAGCAGAAAGAATTAAACCCACCGGAACGGTCAAATTTGAAAGTTTTTTCATTATTTCCCCCAGCCGGAATTTTTTTGATGTATCCGGAGATTATCTGTCTTCCTGATATATGGCTATTATAGAGTTAGGCTTAGTAATAGTCAATGGCCTCACTGAAAAACCCGGCAATTATCGCATCCGGCATACGGCTTTTGCGTAGCGACTATTTAATATAATACTTTTATGCAGATATTATTCCTTTCCTTTTTGTTTTTAACGCCGGCTCTTTCATACGCCAAGAGCGCCCCCGCTCCTTTGGCGGCAGCCCCGGCGCCGCAGGTTCAGCCGAAGGATCCCAATAATCCGAAGGACACCCCGGGCTTCTGCATATTCGGGGCGCAGTCCGGCAAGCCGTTTGACAGCGAGGCGGCCTTCAAATCGGTGGTCTGGAAAAGCGATATTGTCTATGTGGGCGAGACGCACGATCAACTGCAGGACCATCGGGCCCAGCTTGAAGCCCTGAAAGCCATGCGCCAGGCGCGCGGGTCAAAGATAGTGGTGGCCTTTGAAATGCTGAACATGACTTTGCAGCCGGTTTTGGACGACTACGCCGCCGGTAAAATTACCGAACAGGAATTTCTTCAGAAAGCCGACTGGTCCAAAGAGTGGGGTTTTGACTTTAACCTATATAAGCCGCTTTTTGATTTCATCCGCGAAAACAAGCTGAAGGCGCTCGCCCTGAATCTGCCGAAGGAAATTGTTTCAAAAATAGCCCGCGAAGGGCTTGAGGGGCTTTCGTCCGAGGAAAAGCAATATCTGCCGGAAAAAGTGCAAATAACAAAACATAAAAAATACACGGATTACATGAAAAAGTCTTTTGCTGAGCACGGCGATAGCCCCATGGTTAAAACGTTCAAATTTGAAAATTACCTGGCCTCCATGTGCGCCTGGAACGAGGGCATGGGCTCGCGCCTGGCCGATTTTATGAACAATAATCCGGGGTATTCGGCGCTTGCGGTGGTAGGGAACGGCCATGTGCTGTATAACGCGGCCATACCGGCCTCGGTGAAGGCGCGCGCAGAGAAACTGCGGCAGGCATCGTTTTATACAGAGGACGCCGCACTTTGCCCCGACACAATGCCGGCTGAAGCAAAAAATATGGCCAATTATATCTGGTACATAGCCCACCTGAAAAAGGCGGAACCCGCAGCAGTGCAAAGCTCAACCACCACATTTGGGAACACGCCAGCGCCGACAGCGCCGGAAGCAGAAAAACTGCCATAGGCTATACGCTTTATGCCATAGGCCTTTAAGGAATTCCTTTAAAGCATATAGCTTATGGCGTACGGCTTACGGCGCGGCTGTTCCAGCCGCATGGCTTATGGCCTAAAGCGTATGGCGTTCTTCGCATATAGCCTAAGGCTTATGGCTTATGGCGGGCGCGGCGCCCTTACAGCTTATGGCATTCATCATGCGCGATATCTTTAAAAAATCCTTTGCCACCCTGTGCGCCTTCCAGCCGAACGCGCGGCGGTTCCTCGCCATGTCTTTTTTGCTGGCTTTCGCGCAAAGCGTGTTCGGCCTGGTGTTCAATCTCTACATCTTGAAACTTGGCTACAACCGTGACTTTCTCGGCTCGCTGGGCGCCCTGCCCTCGCTGACGCTGGCGGTGCTCTCCGTGCCGCTGGCGCTGATGTGTTCAAAAATTTCAGCCCGTAAAAACCTGCTTTTTTCGCTGGCCCTGGGCTTCGCGGCCATGACCGGGCTTTCGCTGCTGCCGGGCAGAACGGCTCTCCTTTTTTTCTCGGTCCTGTCCGGCGCGTCCGGCGCCTTCTTTTCAATAACCGCTTTCCCGCTGATGGCCAGGAGTTCCTCCGAAAGCGAACGGCAGAATCTTTTCAGCTACCAGTTCGCGGCTTCAATGACGGCGGCTTTCGCGGGCAACCTGGCGGCGGGCTGGCTTGCCGGATTCGGGGCGAAGTTGTTTTTCGGAGGCGAGGAGGGGGCGGCGGCCTACCGGCTTACCATGCTTGCCGCCTGCGCTTTGCTTGCGGCGGCCGCCTGGCCGGCGCTTAAGATAAAGGAAAACGCCGCCGCCCGCGGCACGGAAAGCGGAGCCTTCTCCGGGATAAAACTTTCGCGCGCGCTTATGGTGTTCGCGCCGCAGCTGATAATAGGCTTCGGCGCGGGTATGATAATGCCCTACCTTAATATCTTCTTCAAGAGCGGTTTTGACCTGCACATAGGCAGCCTGGGATTTTTTATGTCCCTTATGCCGCTTGCCATGGCGGTGGGCGGAATGCTGGGGCCGTGGCTGGTAAAGCGCCAGGGCCGCGTGCGGGCCATAATAACTTTCCAGACGCTTTCCATACCCTTTCTCGCGACAATGGGCTTTTCCGGCCTGCTGCTGCCCACCGTGCTGGCGGCGTTCGTCCGCACCATGCTGATGAACGCGAGCTGGCCGGTTTACAGCGTGTTCATGCTGGGGCATTTTCCCGCGGCCCAGCATTCGGCCGCCAGCGCCATGTATTCGGCCGGCTGGAACCTTACCAATTCGCTTGGCGCGCGCCTGAGCGGCCGCCTGCAGATGGATTCCGGCTTTACCCTGCCTTTCCTGATAACTATAGTCTGCTATTGCCTGGCGACACTCCTCCTCTCAAAGCGCTTTCTGAAAGAAGACAATAAAAAGACCGCGCCCCCCGCGGCCTTGAAAGAAGAGATGGAGTGAGCAGGGCAGCGAATAGCAAATAGCGAATAGAGAATAGGGGTGAGGGAAGGTATTCCTTAACTACCCTTTCTTTTACCCTAAACGCTAACCCCTATCCCCTGCTGTATAACCCCCTAGCCCCTCGCCTCTAGCCGCTAATCAAATTAATTAAACGCTACTTCCAAGGATTTACTGCGCAGGAGCAGTGAATTGTCTTTCAGCCATTTCCTGCGCATTTTGTAGTCCGGATAGAACCCGCTTACCAGGCTCCAGAATCTTTTCGAATGGTTCATCTCACGGAGATGGCAAAGCTCGTGCACGATAACGTAATCCAGCACTTCCGGGGGCGCGGCGGCCAGGCGCCAGTTGAAATTAAGGTTCCGTTTGCCGGAGCAACTCCCCCACAAAGTGCGCTGGTCTTTTATAAAAACGCGGCCATATTCCAGGTTCAGCGCGGCGCCCCAGTACTTAACCCTGGCGCGGATGATATCTTTTGCCGCTTTGCGGGAAGCATTATCCGGGTAATAGCAGCGGCTAAGCCGCATTCGCCCCGCCCTTTTGGATTTAACATCAGCCCAAAAGGGCGGGGCGGGAAAAATATCCGGCAGTTCGCGGGCCAGGTCCCGCAGAAAGTTCCGCACATCGCGGCAGACTGCATTCAACATAAAATAAGATCCACGGAGAAGGGAACTTCGTTGAGCACCAGGTTCAAAGACCTGCCGGAAGCCTCGCCGTAAACATGGCTGGATTCCCGCAGCGCGGCGGTCCATTTTATAAATTCTTCTTTGGGCCAGGCCCAGATCTCTATCTTTTCGCCCTTGGGTATCTCTTTTTTTATCACCTCGCGGAACCTGCGCCCGTCCTCCGGGCTTTCCCGCAGCGCCACAAGCCTTGCGCCATGCAGGCGCCTGGCCACCTTGGTAAGCTTGTTCGTGGCGATATTGCCGCATTCTATCCATACGCTGACGGCGCCCGCTTCATCCGTAACAAGAAGGTCCGGAAAAAAACCGAAATCCACCACCGCCGGGTGCTTTGGGCCGACCTCAAGCGCCGGCTCTTGGCCAAAAAAAAGAATAGCAGCCGCGAGCCTGAGCGCGACATGCTCAATTGTTTCCTCTTCTTTGGCCACAAGCAGTATCCGCCTGGTCCCGCCGTTTATATTAAGCTCGCATCTTACGGTCATAGTTCTGATTCAATTCTATAATTAATGTGGGCGACGGTAAACCCCAACAGGATAAAAAAAGGGCTATCCCCCAATATAATGCGATAAGCAAATACGGGGGATAACCCGCCAATAGTATACAAGAACTTTATTTTACAGGCAAGAAAATAATGTGCGATTCAGGTAAAGGAAGCGGGATTTTTCCCGGAGGTAACCGCGCGATAACCGCTTATGCTTCCGCCAAATTCTTGTATTGCTCAAAATTGGCGCTGACGCTGACCAGATAGTTCTGGGTTTCCCTGAACGGGGGGATGCCGTGGTATTTTCTCACATTGCCCGGACCGGCGTTATAAGCCGCTATGGTGTTTATTAAGTCAGCCCTGGTGATATCGCCGGCGGAAAGACGCGAGAGATCTTTGTCGCCGAACTCGGCCCAAAGGTCTTTAATGTATTGGACGCCGTACTTGATGTTAACTTCCGGGTTCAGGAGTTGCCGCGTGTCTTTCAGCCCCATGCTCCGGGCTGTGGCCGGCATCACCTGCATAAGGCCAAGCGCGCCGGCGGGGCTGTGCGCCTTGGGGTTAAAGCCGGATTCCTGCTGGATAACGGCCAGCACCAGGGCCGGGTCCACGCCTTTTTCTTTGGATACCCTCAGAATAATGTCGAGATACGGAATAGAGTCGGGCAGGCTGCCCTTGTTATTCAACTGGGAAGGATCAAAATACTGCGCTTCCGGGTCTTTTTCGGCAGGCTGGCGCACCATGAAGGCCTGCTCGTCCGGCAATTGGGCGACGGATACTGATCGGGGCTCTTCGGCTTCGCCGGCAGCCGCCGGCTGGGGCTCGTAGGAAGCCACGACCGGCTGGGGAGCCGGCAAGTACCCCTCGTTCACGTCATCCGTGATTTCTTTGTCGGAGCTAAAGCGCTGGTGATACGCGTAAATTATCGAGCCGCCTTTAACCATGCCTATCAAGCGCCCCCGCTGCGACGGTTCAACCGCGGGACAACCCCAGCTTCTTCCAAGCGCGGCGACATAGTCCGCGCCGTGAACCACAATTGCCCGCTCGCGCGCATTGCTGTTGGTGGAACTCAGGCCATCCAGTCGCAGAGAATATCCGTGCTCTCCATCATAGGTTTCGGCTGTTTTGTAAAATCCCAGCGACGAGGCATGCGTACGGTCCTCGTTGGAAAAATAAGTGGCGTAGCCGGTGTGAGAGGGGTCGGACCCGCTGCCATGCGCGACCAAAAACCGCTCAACGGCTCCTGTGCGCATATTAATAAGGTAAAGTCTTTTCGCACTTGCGTGCTGAGTGAAGTCGATGACCGACAGGTAGTTCGGGTTCCCGATCCTGTTCCTGTTCGCTTTATAATACGACAGGGCGGTTTGCAGGGGTTTTGCAGGCACTATGTGGCGCGGATCTATGTAATCGAACTCAGCGCCGGTGTTGGTGTCTACAGGGCCCGACACCGCAGGGAACTGTGACGATATGGATTTAGAGGCGCCGAGCAGATCGTTTAAAGCTGAGTTCTGGGCCGCCGCCGCGCTGATAAAGCAGGTGGTTATAAGTGCCGCTGCCGCGTACCTGAACATTTGCCTTTCCATATTCATAGTGTAATGCCCGCATGGCCTATATTAAAGTGTCCAAAGTCCCACGCGTCAATAGGCCCTTTGGCCCAGTACCTATGGGGTTTAAGCTAGAGACCGCAACCGACGGGTGGGTTACTGTGATGTATAGTGAAAAGGGCGGGCCCCGCCCTTTTGGAGCAATCAACGGCGCGTGAGATTATAATAGGCGGGGTGATAAACCACAATTCCGATACCAAAAGGGCGGGGCGGGCAAATATCACCTTATATTTAAAGAAACGCCGGGGATATAGCCAGAGAAACGTGAGAATTGAAGGGGTGGCGGCGGGATTTATTTGCGGGGGTCTGGGGAGCGGGCCAGTCATAGGATTGCCCTTACGCCACGTAGGAAACCCTCCCGTGGTTTCCCTCCAATCAGAATTGGAGCCTCCCATCCGCTATGTGGCTCCAGAGCAAACCCATGCCTAGCCCTTAAAGGAATTTATTTAGGTAAAAGGAAAATTCCTAATTCCGGAAAACCCCCGCAAATCAATCCCACCGACAGGACCCCGACTATACATCTATGCAACTTATGGCCCAAAGTAGTAAACCGGCGTTACCTTACGTATTCTACGGCATTCTTAAAGAACTGATACCCTACGGCCAGGGCTTCTTTGGTTCTTTTTCGGTCCGGGTGCTGCCACGCGAAGAAATTGCGCTCCGGATGCGGCATCAGGCCGAAAACCGTCCCGCCAGCGGAACAGATACCGGCGATATCCGCCATGGAACCGTTCGGGTTATCCGGGTAGGTAAGCGCGTGCAGATCGTTTTTGAGTATGGCCGAGAGGGTTTTTGTGTCTTTCGTTATAAACTTCCCTTCACCGTGCGCTATAGGAAGCTCTATTTCAGAAGGCAGGCCTTTGGTGAAAATGCAGGGGCTTTTCGGGTTAACCCTCAATTTTATCCATTTCGCCAGAAAATGCCCGCAGTCGTTCGTGAAAAGCGTGGCAATACGCTTGCGGCCTTTATTTTGCGGCAAAAGGCCGGTTTTTACCATTATCTGAAACCCGTTGCAGATGCCTATAACGGGCCTTTTGTCCTTAATAAATTTATCAAGGTCCCCTGAAATTTTTTCAAGCTTTACCGCGAATATCTTGCCGGCTGAAATATCATCCCCGTAGGAGAACCCGCCGGGAAACGCCATAATATCATAGTCCAGAACGCTTTTTTTGCCTGAGAGAAAATCATTTATATGAGCAAGCTCCGCGCGCGCCCCCGCGCAGGAGAAAGCGTTGGCTGTTTCAACATCGCAGTTGGTGGCGGAACCGCGCAGAATGAGCGCTTTGGGTTTTTTCATAAAAGTTCTCTCTGCCAGCAGGCAAGCAAATCGGCGGTTTTTTCTTTTACAAGTTCCTTTCCGCGGGCGCTTATTATTGTCAGTTCGGCACGGTTATTGACATAACCCGCCTTTGCCACCAGCAGGCCCGTCACAATAGAGAGGAACTCTGACTCATACCCGCTGTCCACCTCAAGCAGCAGCCTTGAAGGCGCCTCGCCGAAAAGCAGTTCGGTTTCGGATATGCCGCTTTCGGCAAAACACATTTCGGGGCACAGATCGGCGCCGTAATTCCCCGCGAAAGCCATTTCAGCCGCCGCGGCCGCGAACCCGCCGTCCGAAATATCGTGCGCCGACATAATATATCCCGCGCGCATAGCCGAAAGCAGGGCCTTGTAAAGCCTGACGTTGTCTTTAATATCCAAACCGCTAAGCGCGTTATTGCCGGACGGGTACAATTCGTTGTAGATCGAGCCGCCCATGCCCTTGCAGGCCGCGCCGGCGAGGTAGATCGGATCGCCCGGTTTTTTAAGGTTCATGGTAAAAGACTTGCGTATGTCCTCCACCGGGGCCACGGCCGAGATCAAAAGCGTGAGCGGCACGGGGTACTGGCGGCCATCGGCAGCCGTTGACTGGTTGTAAAAACTGTCCTTGCCGGAAATGAACGGCGCGCCGTAACCCATGGCTGCGTCGTAACAGCCCTCGGCCGCCATCACAAGCCCCCCCATCACTTTGGGGTCTTTGGGAGAACCTGCGCAGAAATTATCAAGGAACGCCGTGCGGGTGATATCGGCGCCCACGCATAAAAGGTTGCGCACGGCTTCATCGGCCGCATAAACAGCCATCAGATACGGGTTTATGCGCCCGACCGCCGGGTTAATGCCGTGGGCAATGGCGAAACCTGAAAAATCCTTCATATCACCCGTGGCCGACTGCGGCCAGATAACGGCGGCATCGGAAGGCCCGTTCTGGCCGGGGCCTACGAACGGCTTTATAACGGTGCCGCCCTGCACTTCGTGGTCATACTGGCTTACAATGGCGCGGCGCGAGCATACATTGGGGTGGGAAAGAATGCTTTTAAGTATCTGATGATACGGCTTACTGTTTTGTTCAGGTGGCAGGTTACAGGTGGCAGGCGGCAGGAAAGCGGCGCTTTTTTCAAAATTGGGAACTCCGCCGTGCAGGAAGGAATTATCCAGCTCCACCACGCTTTCGTCGTTGAAATTGACCCTGAGTTTTTTGTCCCCGGTAAAGCGCCCCAGTACGCAGTAGCCGCAGTTTTCGCCGGCCAGTATTTCCACCAGTTTTTTGAGGTTTTTGGGCGGCACGGCAAGCACCATGCGCTCCTGCGATTCGGAAACCCATATTTCCCAGGGCTCTATGGCGGTGTCTTTAAGTTTCGCTTTTTCAAGATCGACCAACGCCCCGCACTCCGAGGCAAGCTCGCCTATGGCCGAAGAGAAACCGCCCGCGCCGCAGTCCGTTACCGCGCTGTAAAGGTTTTTATCCCTGGCTTTCAGTAAAGCGTCCAAAGCTTTTTTTTCGTTCAAAGCGTGGCCTATCTGCACGGCCGAGTTTGAGGTGTCCTCTTCAATATTGGCCGAGGAGAAAGTGGCGCCGTGTATGCCGTCCCGGCCGGTGCGGCCGCCTATCACCACTATCAGCTCTCCGGGGCTTACTTTTTTGTGTATTTTATCGCGCGCGATTATGCCGGCGCAGCCCACGAACACCAGCGGGTTAAGCATGTAGCCGTCGTCAAAAACCACGGCTCCGGCCGCCGTGGGAATGCCCATGCGGTTGCCGTAGTCGCGCACACCTTCCACCACGCCTTCAAATATGCGGCGCGCGCCAAGGGCGTTCCTGGGCAGTTTCATCTTCGAATCCAGCCTGCCGAAACAAAATATGTCGGTGTTAAGCACGGGCTTTGCGCCAAGGCCCACGCCCATTATATCGCGCACTACCCCGCCCACGCCTGTTTCGGCGCCGCCGTAGGGTTCCAGCGCGCAGGGGTGGTTATGGGTTTCCGCCTTGAAGGCAAGCGCCCACTTGCCGTTCGCGCCGAATTCAACCACGCCCGCGTTATCTTCGAACACCGACAGACACCATTTTTTATTAAGCTGCCGGGTGGCCTTGACGATGGTTTCCTTGAAAAGGTTTTTGTAGCGTTTGACTTTGCGGCCGGAACGGAATTTAACGGGGCCGGAAAAGGTTTTGTGTTTGCAGTGCTCGGACCAGGTCTGGGCTATGGTTTCAAGCTCGCCCCGGGTGGGTTTGCGCCTCAGCTTTTTAAAATATTTTTGGGCTGTTTCAAGCTCAAGCCGGTTAAGCGACCAGCCGTATTCTTTGTCAAGCGCGGCAAGCTGTTTACTATTGAGCGTTGTAAATTTTGATAAGAGTTTTTCCATAGGAATGAACTTTTGGGTTTTGGCACGCATAATAAACTCATCCACGGCATAAAGGCCGTGGCTTTGAATATCCGTAATAGGCGCTCTGGGCCTGTCGGCGGATTGGCCTGCGGGGGCCGGGTCGGCCAGCGCGGCCGCCCTTATCCTCGGCCTCCACTGACTGCAAGCCCAAGTCGGCCTGCGGAAACCCCCGCAAACCAACCCGCCGCCACCCGATCGCGGCTAATGAACCATAAAAAAATATTTAACCATTCACAGCAAATCCGAAGCCCCGACTTTTGTTACCGTACAGTAATTCACGGTTTCGTTCGCGAGGGTTTTGGCCACGGCGTGCCGGAGTTTAGTTGCGGAGGCCGCGCGCGCGTATAGGCTTTTGCCGAAACGCGCCATGGCGGGCTTGTCAAAGCCCATATCAGTCACGGCGGACCGCACGCTTTCCCCCACCACATCGGTTACGGAATCCTTCAGCCATATTTCAACGCTGTAAATATTGCGGCCGGTAAAGCGGCGCGGCGTAAATGACCATGACTCGGTTATGGTGTCGCACAAAAGTTCCCCGGCCAGTTTTTTTGCGGCGGCCTTTGAATAATTCCCGTCCAGGCGATACAGTTTCGAGAACCGCAGAAAATCGGTTTTAAACCCG
Organism: Elusimicrobiota bacterium; assembly: GCA_026388155.1. Classification (NCBI taxonomy): domain Bacteria; kingdom Pseudomonadati; phylum Elusimicrobiota; species Elusimicrobiota bacterium. Next base: position 197,494 of record JAPLKI010000018.1, on the reverse strand, counting down.
GCGGCGGCCAGCTTTTTTATAAGCCCGGCCTGCTCATTTTTGGCGTATTTGTCTTTGGTAAATACTTCTATTATCATGCGGTTAGCCTTCTAAGGGCTTCCTGATATTTTTCAAGCGTGCCCTGCACAACTTCCGGCGGCAGATCGGGCGGCGGGGGTTGTTTGTCCCAGCCGGATTTTTTCTCAAGCCAGTCGCGCACAAATTGTTTGTCAAAACTTTCGGGGCTGGATCCGACCTTATACGCGGCTTTATCCCAGAACCGCGAAGAATCGGGGGTCAGGGCCTCGTCTATAAGTATTATCCCGCCGCCGGAGTCGGGATGACCCTCCAGCTCGCCGAATTCGAATTTTGTGTCGGCGAGTATTATCCCCCTGGGCTCCGCGTAGGTAGCGGCAAAATTATAAAGCTCCAGGCTTTTAGCTTTGATAACACGGGTTTTTTTTACGCCGAAAGCCGCGGCCATTTCCTCAAAGGTCACATTTTCGTCGTGGCCGTGGTCCGCCTTGGTCGTGGGGGTGAATATGGGTTCGGGCAGTTTTTGCGCTTCTTTTAAACCCGCGGGCAGCTTTATGCCGCAGACGGTCCCGGCTTTAAGGTATTCTTTCCAGCCGGAGCCCGTTATGTAGCCGCGCACGACGCACTCAAAATTCACCCGCTTGGTGCGGCGCACCAGCATTGCGCGCCCTTTCAGATATTCCCAATCCAATTCCTGCGCCTTGTGTCCCGTAACCTGCGACTTTATAGCTTCTATGTCGGAGGTGACAATATGGTTATTTATTATGTGTTTTGTGCGCTCGAACCAGAACAGGCTTATGCGGTTGAGCAGTTCGCCCTTTCCAGGCACGGGAGTGGGCAAAATATGATCAAAAGCCGATATCCTGTCCGACGCAACGATAAGCAGGTATTTATCCCCCACCGCGTAAACATCCCGCACTTTGCCTTTGTGAAGAAGTTTTATTTCGTTTTTCATAAATTAGATAAAAAAGGTAGCGTCTACCTTTTTATACCCTTCAGTCTTTCCCTACTCCCACTCAATGGTCGCCGGGGGCTTTGAGGTTATGTCGTAAACCACGCGGTTCACGCCGCGCACTTCGCTTATCACCCTGGACGAGATCTTCTGCAGCAACTCGTGCGGCATTTTTGACCAGTCGGCAGTCATCCCGTCCACCGATTCCACGCAGCGCAGCGCCAGCACATTTTCATACGAGCGCTCGTCACCCATCACGCCCACTGTTTTTATGGGCAGCAGCACGCAGAAAGCCTGCCAGATCTTGCCATACCAACCGGCACCCCAAATTTCATCCCTCATTATTCTGTCGGCCTCCCGCAGAATCTCAAGACGCTCAGGCGTAACCGCGCCAAGCACCCGGATGGCCAACCCCGGCCCCGGGAAAGGGTGCTGCATCAAAACGGCCTCGGGTATTTTCAAGCCCCGCCCAAGCGCCCGCACTTCGTCTTTAAAGAAATAGCGAAGCGGCTCTATCAGCTTCAGATCCATTTTCTCAGGCAGGCCGCCCACATTGTGATGGCTCTTGATAACCGCCGAGGGCCCCTTTACGGAAACCGATTCTATCACGTCCGGATAAAGCGTGCCCTGCACCAGAAAGCGGGCGTTCTTTATTTTTTTGGCCTCTTTTTCAAAAATTTCTATAAAGGCATGCCCTATTATCTTGCGCTTTTTCTCCGGGTCGGCCACACCCGCAAGGCGCGACAGGAATAATTTCGACGAATCCGCTATTTTAAGGTTGAAGCCGAATTTGCGCGCGAATATATCCTTCATACGCTCTCTGTCGCCATGGCGCAAAAGCCCGGTGTCCACGAAAATGCAGTGCAGCCTTTTTCCCACGGCCCGGTGAACCATCACCGCGGCCACTGAGGAATCCACCCCGCCTGAAAGCGCGCAGATAACTTCGGCACCGGCGGTATCCTTTTTTATATCCGCCAGAGCGCCGTCTAAAAATGAGACCGGCGACCATTTATGGACGCAGCCGCATATATTTTTTGCGAAATTGGCCAGTATTTTTGAGCCGTGCTCGGTATGGTGAACCTCGGGGTGGAACTGAACGGCGTAAAGATCCCTGCCGGGGTTTTCCATGGCGCCGGCGGTGATTTCTTTCGTGCCGGCCTTAAGCGCGAAGCCGGGCGGAAGTTTTTTAACTTCGTCTCCGTGGCTGAGCCACACTTTAAATTCAGCAGGCAACCCCGCCAGGAGCATTGAGCCGGACTTAATTTTCAGCCGGCCAAGGCCGTATTCCCGCTTTTTGGCTTTAAGAACTTTGCCGCCGAGTTCGCAGGCCATCAGCTGCATGCCGTAACAGATGCCAAGCACCGGTACCCCCAGGTTGAAGATGGCGGGGTCGGGCTTGGGGGCTTTTTTATCGTAAACGCTGGACGGCCCGCCGGAAAGGATAAGGCCTTTAGGCGCGCGCCCGAGTATTTCCTCCACGCTTGTATGGAAGGGGAGTATTTCGCAATATACCCCGATACTGCGCAGGCGGCGCGCGATAAGCTGAGTGTACTGGCTGCCGAAGTCGAGAATTAATATTTGTTCCATAGTTCAACATCAGGGAATAGCGGCTGGCGGCTGGCGGTGAGGGCACATAAGGAACTCCTTCCCTAACCCCTATCCGCTATGCGCTCGCCCCTATTTTTGCTTCCCCATTCCTACCGCCTGGGAGCGCTGGAGAAGTTTTCCCTCGCTTTTTATGGAGGGCGCTATTATTATCTGCGAAAGCTGCATTTCGCGGATATTATGGCAGCCCAAAGCCCCCATGGAGGTTTTTAAAGCGCCGACCAGATTCTGGCTGCCGTCATCCACACGCGCCGGGCCAAAAAGTATTTCCTCAATGGAACCGGTAATGCCGACACGCACGCGGGTGCCCCGCGGAAGGTTCGCGTGAGGGGTGGCCATGCCCCAGTGAAAACCCTTGCCGGGCGCTTCGGTCGCCTTGGCGAACGGCGAGCCTATCATCACGGCGTCGGCGCCGGCGGCTATGGATTTGCATACATCGCCGCCCGTGTGCATGCCGCCGTCGGTTATTATGGGCACATATTTTCCGGTTTTTTTGTAGTAAAAGTCGCGGGCGGCCGCGCAATCGACGGTGGAAGTGACCTGCGGCACGCCGATGCCCAAAACGCCTCTGGTGGTGCAGGCCGCGCCGGGCCCCACGCCCACAAGCAGGCCGGCGGCCCCGGTCTCTATAAGCTCAAGCGCCACGCGGTAGGTTACGCAGTTGCCCAAAAGCACCGGGATCCTCATGTCTTTTACGAATTTATGTATATCCAGCGTTTTTTGCTTTGTGGATTCATACTTTATGGTGAGCACGGTGGCCTGAACCGCGAAGATGTCCGCGCCGGCTTCGCGCGCTATGGGGCCGAACTCGGCGGCATTCTGGGGGATGGAGGAAACGGCGCAGGGGATCTTCGCTTTTTTCATTTCCTCAACGCGCCTGGCTATAAGTTTTTTGTTTACCGGCGCTTTGTAGAGCTTCTGGAAAACTTCGGTGGACTTGGCCGGATCGCAGTTCACTATTTCATTTACGGCTTCCTCGGGATTCTCGTAGCGGGTATTGAGGCCGTCAAGGTTAAGCACAGCAAGCCCCCCCAGCCTGTTCATGGCCACGGCAAATCCCGTGTTTACCACTCCGTCCATGGCCGAGGCCAGGAACGGAATTTTAAATTTAATGTCAGCTATGTTAAACGAAGTATCGGTGTCGTCGGGGTCAACGGCTATGTTGCCCGGAACCAGCGCCACCTCGTCGTAACCGTAGGTCTGCCTTGCTTCTCTGTTCCTGCCTATAAAATAAGACATTGAGCCTCCGTATAATAAGTTTTGATGCGGGACGTGTAAAGAGCAGTTAATTGAATAAAGAAATTCTAACAAATTAGAGAGCCTAAATGAATTTTCCGAGGAAGGACGAACAGAAGCGGTCAAGAGAGGCTTTTTCAAGAACGGTTTTCCTGGCCTTCCGCCTTAGGCGGAAGAGCCCGGCGGGAGTAAGGGCGATTATTTTTTTAATGCCGGCCTCAAGGTTGCGGGCGGAGAGGGTGTTATACATAAAACCGTTCGCTCCCTCCTTTATATAGCGCGCCATGTAGCGTGTGCGGCGGGCCAGCACGGGTACGCCGCAGGCCATAGCGATAAAAATTATGGAATTGCCTGCCGCCTCGTTTATGTAGCCGTTTTCTATCGGCAAAACCACAAGTTTTGAGCCCAAAAGCGCCTCTTTAAGGTTGTGCAGATTTTTCGCCAGCAGAAAAACTTCGCATATACCCTTAAATTTCCCCGGCAGGGCGATTTTAGCGTCTGAAAAAATTTTAACGGGAAGGCCGGTTTTTTTCGCCGCACCGGCCAAAGCCGAAAAATCCCTGCCGGCTGAGCCGGCTGAAAAAACATAATTCCCGGGCTGAACTTTTTCCGGACGGTAATATGCGCAATCCACGGCATAATTCCGTTTAAAAAGCTTCAGCTCGTCAAAGCCCAGCGGGCGCCAAAGCACGGTGTCATCCGATTCAAGTATGGACGCGCCGTTAAAGCCAGCGAATAATTTGAACCTGCGCGCGGCGTCGGCCGTGAAATTCTGGCCCGGCATGGGAATAAGATGGTTGGCGAGAAAAAATTTTTTTCCCGCTTTAAGTTCGCGCACCAGCTTTATAAAAGGCAGGGCGCAGCGTTTGCGTTTGGGAAAATCCAGGATGACCAGGCGGCTGTAGTCCTTTCGGAGTTCCCCCTCAAAGGTCCGCGCGCCGCTGTATTTTATCCTGCGCCCCCCGGGGACCGGCAGTTTTTTTATAAAAGTGTAGGGGAAGTCAAAATCGTGCAGAATATCAAGTTTGGCCCCGCCGCGGCGCCGCAGGGCCCTTATGAAAGCCTGCTCAAAATGCAGGTTCTCCGGGCACTCCGCGAAATTGACCAGCAGTATTCTTTCCATGGAATTACATCCTAGATTTTACAATACTTGCGTAGGTGCCGTATCAGGCACAGTGTGCCTCAGACGGCCAATACTAACCTATGGTTGTGCCGTATCTGACCCATGGGCGTGCCGCATGAGCGCTATACGCAACAAAGCGGCCAAGGGCTATGCCCATCAGACGGCCTTGCGTAGGAGGGGAAACCGCAATGCGGTGTCCCTTAAGCAGTTGGGAAGGGGTCGTTACCAAAGGACGGTGTGCCTCAGACGGCAAATACTTGAGTGTACCAGCGCTGAAGAACTGAAGAGCTGAAGTTTTCCACTTTCGTTCGCTTCAGAGCTTCAGTTCTGGTTTTAAGCCGACCAATAAACCGGGATAAAAAAATTCCCCGGATTTATAATCCGGGGAATTTTCCCGTCTGGAACGTAACCGGCAATCAACGATTGGCTGGCGAAACGTCCGATGCTTTGATATTTACTTCCTTCGCTACAGCAGGATTGCCCGGCACTCCGTACAGGTAGGTTACGAAGTCATGCCACTTGGCCGCCTTGTCAAACTCAAAATCAGCGTACTTGCCCTCAAATATTCCCTCAAGTTTCTCCTGCGGTATCCTGACCTCGGCGGGCGGCAGGTATATGGAAATCCCGTGGCTGTCGGCCAGATCGCGGCCCAGGCGGTCCTTGCCGGAAGCCTTGGAATCAATTATCAACTGATTGTCAATAAAAGCCTGCAGTTCGGCGGCTTTTTGCTTCAGGACCGCGGCTTTTGTGGGACCTTCGGTTCCTTTAAGATTGGCGGCAAGCAGCCCCGCGTAATTATACAGGTCGCCGTAAAAAGAGATGGTTTTTTGCGGATCGGAATCCTTCCCTACCATGTCATAGCGCATAACGCCGGCCCGGGCGGCCTTAAGAGCGTCCACATCGTTCGCGTCCTTAGCAAGCACCGCGAATTCCGCGACCTTAACCCCGAAGTCGGCAAGTTTGGCGGAACGTATGGCGGAGAGCTGCGCGCCCATAGGAGGTTTTCCGGCAGAGGCGAAGTTCGTGTTTACCGCGTCATAGAACATTTTGAAAGCCTCGACCGTGGTGGCTCCCAGAGTTTCCGCGTCTATGCCCGGATTCTTCGCAAGGTAGCCCAGAAAAATGCTGTACGGATAGCCAAGTCCAGGCACGACCTCCTCCGAACCCACTATAACATCGGTCTTGTCTTTCACTTCAAAAGCCACTTCGGCCATCTGCATCAGGCAGGCGTCATAAGCCAGCACATCCACCTTGCCTGCGTCTTTAAGGATCTGGCCTATCTGCTTTGTCCTTATATAATTGTCGGTTTCATCATCAAAGGATATTCCTTTGCTGTTGGTTTTCTTTTTTGTCGTCTGCTGCGGGTCCAGCCAGCCTGAGCCGTGGTCCCAGAGGATAAGCATGTACTTCTGCGCCGGGTAATTTTTCTTGGCCCAGTTGACAAAATCCACCGCCCGCTTGTAATCGCCCATATCGGCCTTGGGGTCCTGCTGCACAATGGGGGAGGTGATCTTGTTTTCATCCGTGTCTTTCTTTATAAAGAAGCGCTTTGAGCCGGTCCAGTCCCCGTCCAGGTGGGTGTCGCCGGCGGTCTGACCGTTCATCCGGCCAAGTTCCGCCACTATGTTAATATCGTTCGTGGAGCCCACTTTCTCCATTTGATTGACATTGTAAAGTCCGGCAATTTCAAGGTTGTTCTTGCCGTTAAGGAAAACCATGACGGTCCATTTCTTTACCGCTTTAACCGCGGGCGCTTTTACATGCGCGGCCTTGGCGGCCGTGGGCGGAGGCACATTGGAGTTATCCAGAATGTAGGCGGCGCCGCCGAAATCAAGGCCGACGGCACGCGAGATCCCGGACAGGCCGAGACAGAAACTTAAGAGAGCCGCACCGGCTATTATTTTACGCGTCATAAAATCCTCCTAAAAAACCTGAGCGTTTATAGTATAGCAGACACCCTCCGCAAGTCAAGACCCTAAAGTCCCGGAGCCTGAGGGCCAAAAGACCCGGGTGCGCCGGGACCTAGGGCCTTTGTCAAAAAAACCGTTTTTGTGCATAATATATTAAGGAAGAAACTACGGAGGACACAAATGATGAACAGCGCTTATTTTGCCGGTATCCTTTTACTCGCGGCCAACACGGCATTCGCCGGAGATCTGTCTTCAATCACCCTTAATGATATAAATGAACAGACACTGAAAACGGAAATACCAATTCCCGCCGCCCCCGCGCCGGACGCAAAATATAACCAGCAGAACATGGCCCTCGCCAAAATAAAACTCAACGAGGCGCAGCCCGACATGAACTACACTTTGGTGGCAAAGCTGAAAAGAGGCCTGGATATTGACGCGGTGATCACAGAACTGAAAGAGGCGGGATTCAAAGCCAGGGCCTGCGCGGACGGGGGCAATTATTATTTCGTGATGGTGGACGCTTCAGGAATAGACGCCGCCGACGCGGCCATAGGGCTCGCCAAATACTACTATGTGACCGAGGTGCAGGTGGGGCAGAAAGTTTACAGTTCTCTTTTCGGCTCCAGATCGAGGCCGGCCTTCGCCGTAAAGATCGGAACCATAAAGGGCGGAATGAATTTGAGCCCCGTGGACATTACCATCAACAAGCTGGCATGGACCATAACGGGCGCGATAAATCACAGCCCGGTCGACATAAAAATAAACCATGACGATAAAACCATCACCGGCGGAGCGAACCACAGCCCCGTGGACCTTAAATTTACCTGGAGCCAGGAGGAAGTCACGGTGGAAGGCGGCGCGAATCAAAGCCCCGTTAACTATACCGTAAACTGGAAAAACGGCCTGCTTGAAGGCTATTCGAACCATAGCCCGCTTCGCGTTGAATTTGCCATGAACGAGGGGATAGCGGACGAGACCATAGTAAAACTGACCGGCTATGCCAACCACGCCCCGGTTGATCTGACCTTCAATAAGGTAAACGGCCATCTGGGCGGCGCCATGGATGGCTCACCCATGGATATAACGCTTGTCAACTGCGACCTTTACGACTTTCTGCAATATTTCTTCCTGTTCGTGCAGTAAGGAAGTGAGGCGGCGTTTTCTAAAAGCCCTTCCCGTTAAAAGCGGGCGGGGCTTTTTATTTGCGGAGAGCTTTCCAATTATCTAAAATTTTCAAATGAACGCTCTTACATTGCTTATCATAGCCCTGCTTGTTTACGCCCTGGCTTACCGTTTTTATGCCGCCTTCATAATAGCGAAAGTCCTGGCCTTTGACCCCGACAGACGCACTCCGGCCCATGCGCTTGAAAACGGCTACGATTACAAACCCACCAACCGCTGGGTGCTTTTCGGCCACCACTTCGCCGCCATAGCCGGCGCCGGCCCCCTTGTGGGCCCGGTGCTGGCCGCGCAGTTCGGATACCTGCCTGGTTTTTTATGGATCCTGATCGGCAGCGTGCTGGCCGGCGGCGTGCACGACATGGTGATATTGTTCGCCTCGGTGCGCTACGACGGGCTTTCTATTACGGAAATAGCCGGGCGCGAAACGGGCAAAACCGCCGGCTGGGCCACGACAGCCGCCGTCCTGTTCATAATAATAACCGCTTTGGCCGGGCTCTCCATGGTGGTGGTAAACGCTCTGGCGGAAAGTTCCTGGGGAACATTTTCTATTGCCATGACCATCCCTATAGCTGTTTTTGTGGGATGGTACATGAACAAGGCCCGGCCGGGAAAAATAACCGAGGCCTCGATCATCGGCGTAACGCTGGTAGTGGGGGTTATAATACTTGGCGAACCGCTTTCGCGTTCCGGCTGGGCGCATTATTTCCTTTATTCCAAAACAAACCTTTCAATCATACTTGCCGTTTACGGCATGCTGGCCTCCATTCTGCCGGTCTGGCTGCTGCTGGCGCCCCGCGATTACCTGAGCTCCTACATGAAAATAGGCACCATAGCCTTGCTGGCGCTTGGCATTTTATGGGTGCGGCCCGACATTGCCTCGCCGGCATTTACCAGCTTCATTCACGGCGGCGGCCCCATAATACCGGGGAAAGTCTGGCCCTATGTCTGCATTACCATCGCCTGCGGCGCTATTTCGGGCTTTCACAGTCTTATAAGTTCCGGCACCACGCCAAAGATGATAGCAAGCGAACGCGACCTGCGGCTTATAGGCTACGGCGCCATGATCACCGAAGGCTTTGTTTCCATAATGGCCCTGATAGCGGCCACGGTGCTTCTGCCTGGCGACTACTTCGCAATAAATCTTTCGCCTGCCGTTTTTCAGAAACTGGGGCTTAGCGTTTCACGTCTGCCTGAAATGGCGCTGGCCGTAGGCGAGCACCTGGAGGGACGGGCGGGCGGCGCGGTATCGCTCGCGGTGGGAATGGCGCAGATCTTCGCCGCGATGCCGGGCATGAAACACCTGCTTTCCTATTGGTATCACTTTGCCATCATGTTCGAAGCGCTTTTTATACTGACCACCATAGACGCGGGCACCAGGGTGGCGCGCTATATCACACAGGAAGTATTTGGAAAAGTTTATAAGCCCTTCGCTAAAACCGACTGGTGGCCGGGGGTTTTTCTTGCGAGTTTTCTGGTCTGCGCTGCCTGGGGCGGTATGCTGCTTGCCGGCAATATCAGCACGATCTGGCCGATGTTCGGGGTAGCCAACCAGCTGTTATCGGCAATAGCGCTGGCCATAGGCACAACTTTCATACTTAAAAGGACTAAAGCCGTACATGCGTTAGTGACCTTTATACCGTTTCTTTTCATGCTGGCCACAACGGTCACCGCGGGTATAATGAACATAACAGGCAACTATCTTCCCCGCCACGACCTGCAGGGCTGGCTGAACGTGGCTCTTACGGTGATCATGCTGGCGCTGGCCGCCGTAATAACGGTCGAATCGGCGAAAAGCTGGCTGGCCGTTTTACGACAGGGGGCAGCGCATAGGGTGGAGGGGCAGAAATAAAAAACTTGATCACTGAATTGTGCTTCGCACCCCTTCCCTAAACCGCCAGCCGCTCGCCTCTATCCCCTTATCCTGTTGACACGCGTAAAAATAACGGACGGCGGGGCTCAATAATATATAATATGAAAACATGAGAAAGTCCTTGAAGCCGTTACCGGCACTGGCGGTCCTTTTATTGCTTGCGTGCGCTCCGCTTCGCGGCGCCTGGTGGGCGGAGAATGAGTACTCCTTTGGCTCGAACGGTTTTGCCAAAGACGCTTTCTCTGTTTTTACCAACATCTCAACCCGAACCGTGATCGCGCCGGGCGCCTCTTTCTATGAGGACGGCGGGACATACCGGGACAAAGTGTATTCTTTGCGGCTGCCTGTCTTGTATTCAGGCGCTCATTATTTTCTGTCTTTTAAGCCCTTTCTGTATCCCGCGGGCCGCATAAGATCAAGCGCGCACGGGGCGCAATTTTCCGTTCTGACCTCTCTGAACGACAACTCAAATCCAAGCTACCTGCACCTCACCCTTTCAGGAGCGACGGCCGAACAAAAAACCGGCCAAAACACCGGCGGAACAATAATAAACAAAACATTCAGCCAGAGCGCCTTTGGCGCGCAGATGGAAAAGGCTCTGGAGAACCAGTTTTTCTTTTCGGTCTCAGCCGCGGGTTTCACCAAACCCTCCGGGGCGAAAAACTCAAATTTAATAAACCCGGCCCTGGACCAGTCGGAATTGTTCTACCTGGGAACCTTTAGAACGATCAACGCGCTGCCCGAGTGGACGCTGACACTCCAATTCGCGCGCAACATGGCGCCTGATTTTAATAGTTATCTTTACGCGGGATTTAGTAGAATATCTTTCAGGCAGGAGGATCCGGCTAATTCGGCTGTTTTCGGGCTCAAAATGCGGCTGAATGAAAAATCCTCGCTTGATTTGGCGTATAACTTGTATAAGCAAAACCCCGGGGCCTGCAAGGATTATTATAAGCTGTTGGTTCAGGTGTTTTTTTAAACCCGAATTTCCCGGACCAAAGGGGCGGGGCTTGCGGCGTTGTCAGCGATTCGGATAACCGGAAACGATATGATACTGCAATCTCAGGAAAGCCTTGAAATGCTGGTGATGGTTTCACGGCTGCTGTCCTCTAAACTGGAGATATCGGAACTGCTGAACACCATAATGCGCCTGGCCTCGCGCGTGGTAGGGGCGGAGCGCGCCTCGCTTTACCTGCTGGATGAAAAAAACAAAGAGCTTTATTTTGACGTGGCTCTCGGCCTGCCGGAAGACGTGCAGAAAATGCGCTTCAAACTTGACGAGGGGATAGCGGGCTCCTGCGCCAAAGAAGCGCGCTCGATAATAATTAACGACGTAGTTAACGACCCGCGTCATTCAAAAAAAGCCGACGCTAAAAGCGGGTATACCACCCGGTCGCTTTTAACCTGCCCCATGATCATCAAGGGCAAGGTTATAGGGGTGGTGCAGGCCATAAACAAGACGGACGGGGATTTTTCCGAAACCGACAAGAATAATTTTGAAGCCTTCGCCTCACAGGCCGCCATCGCCATAGAAAACTCGCGGCTTTTTTCCTCCGTGAAAGAGGAAAAGCGCAAGATGGAGATAGTTTTTAAAAAGATAAAAGAAGGCGCCATACTGACCGACACCGCCGGAGAAATAACGATACTCAACAATTCCGCCAAACTCTATCTTGAACACGATAAATACCAGTTCAATAATATAAAAACGGCCTTTCAGGATTTTTCCATAAAACCCGGCCTTGAAACCATTCTGATATGCGACCAACCGGTGTCCCGCTTTGAGGCCTTCAGGGAAAAACCGAAAAAATTCTATCTGGAAGGCGCGGCCATGAAGCTTTTCAAGGAAAACAAGGACGGAGTTTCACTGCATGAAGGCTGGCTCTGGATACTCTCGGATATAACCGCCCAGCGCCTTGAAGAGTGTATGGCAAGGAATTTCCTGTCGCTTATCTCGCACAAATTCAAAACGCCCCTGGCCTCGATAAACGGCTATGCCCAGATACTCAGCGAAGAGGCGCAGGCCAAAAATCTGCCGGACATGATAAAAAAATCTTCAGGCACAATATTTGCGCAGGGCCGGAAACTGAACGCCCTTGTGGAAAATCTGCTTGATTTTGTGACCATAGAGAGTCTGGATGAAACGGCCCTGAACAAAACAAGTTTCGACATCCTTAAACTTATAGAAGAAACGACGGACATGCTGAAAAACCGCTTCAGGGATGTTGAGGGCATCACCTTTCAGATATCGGTTACGGAACCGGTGATTCTGAACGCCGACAGGAACCTGACGAAAAGCGCTCTTAAATGTCTTATGGAAAACGCCGTCAGATTCAACCCGGCCAAAGAAAAAATGGTTCTCATCTCCGCCCAGAGCAGGAACGGCCACGTCCTGTTGTCGGTAGGAGACAACGGTCCGGGCATCCCCGGCGAAGAACTGGACAACATTTTCAATAAATTCTACCAGGTAGAGGCCTCATTCACCGGCCAGGTTGAAGGCTGGGGGCTTGGGCTTGCGTTCGTTAAAAAAATGGCGGAGCTGCATAAGGGCCGCGTTGTTGTGAAGTCGCAGCTGCAAAAAGGCTCCGCTTTTACCATACTCCTGCCGCTGTAATACAATACTGCCGTAGGCCATAAGCCATACGTCGTAGGCAATTAGGCATAAAAAATGTCCCGTCGTTTTTACGGCGGGACATTTTTTATTCAAGTCAATCGCCGCCGAAGTTAAAGTTCAATGATATTCTATGCGCGCTGCCAAGCGAACCGAACGGAATAAAAGCGTAATCCAGCGCCAGGTTGCGGAACATAATCCCAAGGCCCGCAGATACTCCGGCCATACCGTCAATATCTCCCGGCGTTCTGGTATTATACCCGAGCCGCCCCGCAAAAGAAACAGCGGAATAACGGAAAAGATATTCGGCGCCCGCGCCGGCATAAAGCCCGTTATCCCGCGGAAAATTCACGTCAAGGCCGAGAATGAGCTTGTCCGAAAAAGAAAATGCGCCGCCCAGTTTAAAATTCAAAGGCAGCGGATCGGCCCTTTGCCCGTATTTCAAGCCGCCTCCGGCGTTCTGAACGACGAATGCCAGCCGCAGTTTATCGTTTATTAATCCCGGGCTTAAAATGCCGGCGTCGGCGGCTAACGCGGAGGCGCTCCCCGCAAGCCGGGACCTGATATATTTGGCGGCCGCGCCTATTCCAAAACCGCCGATCTTCCGGCTATAGGCTGCGGAGACGGCAAGCTGGACCGGGGTCATATTATTCCCGGTTTCAAAGCCGCCGGAGTCCGTTTCAGGTATGCGGCCGGCGGACAAATACTGAATGCCCAAAGCGACAGTTCCGATATTCTTCAGGGACTGCGCGTAGCCCAGATAGTCATAAGTCAGCGCGCCGAACAAGCCGGCGTGCGTAAAAGTCCCGGAAACGCCTCTCAGAGCGCTTAGCGCGCCGGGATTCCAGTAAACAGCCCCCGCGTCGGCGCAGACCGCCGAATAAGCCTCCCCCATTCCCGCGGCCCTGGCGCCTGCTCCCAATTTCAAAAATTGCGCGGCGGATGTCCCTTTGTCACCGCCGCCGAACGCGGCAAAAGCAGGCTGCGCCCGGCAGAGCGCGGCAAAGGCCGCCAGAAAAACAAGGGAACAGCGGAAATTGCTGAATTTACGCATCTTCATTTTTCCACTACCAGTTTCAAGATCTTCTTTTCGCCTTTCCATTCTATCAGCGCCAGATATATGTCGCTGGCGGCCGGCCTGCCGGCTTTATTCTTTCCGTCCCAGACGGCGAGCCCTGAGGCGTCAGCGTCCGTTTCATGCAGCAATTCGCCGAGATAAGTGTAAACTTTCACGCTCGCGCCGGAAGGCAGATGCCTGAACGTGAACTGAGCCCACGGGTCTCTGACCGGCCTTAAGGGATTCGGGCCCACGGTTATCTCCGACATGCTCGCCGCCGCAAGCGAGTGCATAAGCTGGAACAGTGAAAAATGGCCCGTTCTTGCCGTTACTGTTTTTGCGCTCTTATCCCTTGCTGAAGGAAGCGGGACCCAGACGGAACGGCTTTCATTATAATCAGCGATGACCAGCGTGTCTTCATCGGCTCCCGCAAGATTTATGCCGTGGTAATCTATGGTAACGGTCACGTCCTTTAACGGCTGAAGCTTTTGCGTTGAAGGGTTTTGCGCGGACACATCCACCAGCACCCTGTTTAAAAACCCCTCAAGCCCGCCGTTGTCCGGCGGAACCGCGGCGGGCCGTTTTAATAGAACAGTGGCGGTTTCATTAAACGTATCCGGTAAAATATTCAGCGATATTTGATCATAAACAAGCGTAGAGGCGCCGCCGGACCGGATAACCGCCATTGTGTTCGGAATAAACGCGGTAACCGTTGAATCATACTCGGCGGGAATGCCGTCGCCGTTAACCGCTCTGACCCTCGCATAGACCGTTGTTTCCCGCGCCAGGCCGGTCAATACGGCGCTGGTCAGGCTGACGGCCAATGAAGTCGTTGAACCGCCGGCGGTCCAATATTCCGCCTCGAATGAAGTTCCCGGCGGATTGCCGTTGGCCGACCATTGCACCACGGCCGAACTGCCCCAGACCGTAAAAAACCCGGAACCGGCCGGCGGCGCGGCCAGCGTGTAAAGGGTAACGGCCGTTGAGGTGGAAGCCCCCGATATATTGGACACCACCGCTTTGCGGGTATACGCGGTGTTAGTTGAAAGCTGGGTTTCAACCCAGAACACATCGCCCGCCTCAAGGTCTCCCGACAAATTATCGCCCGCGGAGTTCACGATCCTGTATATCGCTTCGGCGGCGGCGGCGTTCCAGGTCCATTTGATGGAAGACACATCCGGCTCCGTCCCGGACAACACTATGGTTCCCGGGGAAGACGGAGGCGTGCGGACAATTAATTTTGAATCGAAATCCGTGTATATCCCGGTTTTATTCACAGCGCGGACCTTGAAGTAATATGTGGTTTGCGGAAACAAACCGTCAACAAGACAATCGCTTGCGTACAAAATAGTCTTCACCGGCGCCGTGAATTCCGGGTCAATAGCCCGCCACAGCTCATATTTTGTGCCCGGTTCCGGATTCCCGTTGGACAGCCAGTCCAGACTCGCCGACATTGAAGTTATGGCTATCGCCGCCGTCTGCGACGGCGCATTCGCCAGCGTCACGATCGCGCCCAGATCCGCGAAAAGCCCGGCGCCGCTATAACCAAGCGCCCGGACACGCGCATAGTAGGTGGTATCAGGCGTAAGGCCGGTAAAGCCTGAGGTTAAGATATATGTCAGCGAAGAGCCGGAAACGGAGTTAAACCCCTCGGCAGCGGATAGTTCCGCTTTGTACAGCGTATCAGCCGGATTATAACCGGCCGCGGCGGTGCCCGACGACCAGTTCACGGTAATGCTGCTCACGCAGACCTGCGTAAATACGGACCCGGTGGGAAAATCCGGCATAACCGCTGCAGTGGCCGTTGAGTCCAATATGGCGAAATCCGTGCTTAAGCCGCCATTGTTTATTGCCTGCGCGCGGGCATAATATGTCGTGTTCGGCGTTAATCCGGTAAAGCCGGCGTTAAGCTCGTAAGTCAGCGACGTTCCGAATACGAGGCCGGATTCCGCAGCCGTCGACACTTCCACTTTGTAAAGAGTGCCCGCCGGATTATAGCCGGATATGGCGGTTCCCGACGACCAGTTGACCGTCATACTGCTGGCATAGACTTGCGTGTATGCCGCGCCCGCGGGCCGGCCGGGCATGGCGGCGGGCAGCAATGTTGAGCCCAATACTGCGAAATCCGTGCCTGAGCCGCCTTTGTTTATTGCCCGCACGCGGGTATAATATGCCGTGTTAGGCGTTAATCCGGTAAAGCCGGCATTCAAATTACAGGTCTGCGAAGAACTAAGCACCGGACTAAAATCCTGGACGGTGGACACTTCCACTTCGTAAAGCGCCTCCGCCGAATTATAGCCGGCCGCGGCGGTTCCCGACGACCAGTTTACCGTCATGCTGCTTGAGCAGACCCCGGTGTATATTTTTTCCCCGGGCAGATCCGGCATAAACGCGAAGGTGGCCGAGGAGATCCTGTTGCCGGCATAGTCCCATTCGGTCTCGGTGGAAAGCCTGACTTTAAAAAAATACTGTGTCGCCCCAAGGAGGCCGGTAAAGGCCGACGAATTTCCGCTTTGCGGGCCTGAAGAAACGATATTCGTGAAATCAGCGTCCGAGGACAGCGCGACGGCGTAATCCGCTCCCGGCATTGCGGTCCACGTTACGGTCAGACTGGAGAAATTAACCTGCGTGAACGCGGGATTTAACGGGGTATTATCCACCCGCTGGCCGTTGGAATTCGTCGCAGCCGACCATAAGCCGGCCCCGTTTTCCGCCTTTACCGTGAAATAATAGATCTGGTTTTTGGCAAGGTTCAAGCCGGTTTTGGTAACCGAAGTATTCATTCCGTTATCTGCCCAGCCCCCGCTTACGTCCGTCCCGCCCGCGGCGGCGCCTATCGCATACCAGTATCCGGCTATGCCGGACTGCCCGTCGGAACTGGGAGTCCAGTTGGCCGACAGCCGGGTGCCGGAAGTAGTGTAGACGATGTCTTCCCCAAGGCCATCGTTCACGGTTTCAATAGTTGAAGGGGCGGTATTATCTACCGTCTGGCCGTCGGAATTTGCCGCGTCCGACTGCAGGCCGGCCCAGTTTTCCGCCCTGACCGTGAAATAATATATCTGCCCGTCGGTCAGGGACAGGCCGGTCTTTGTGGCCGAGGTGCTGGCGCCGTTATCCGTCCAACCCGCGACATTCGTATCTCCGGCCGTGGTTCCGATGGCGTACCAGTAGCGGCGTATGCCGCTTTCAGCGTCGCTGGACGCGGTCCAGTTGGCCGACAGCTGGGAGAGCGAGTTCGCATAGGTTATATCCGCGGAAAGACCGTCGCGCACCGTTGTTATAGCGGCCGGCGGCGTCGCGTCCTCAATGACGGAAGTGAAAGCCTTCACATTGGCGTTGGTGTTCGGGTATTTTGCTGTAATATCGCTCCAGGTGGAGCCGGCGGAACTGCGATAGCTTTGGCCGGCGCCGGCGGCGGCGGCGCTTGAATAGCCCGTTATGGGCTTCTCGATCGGTATCGGATAGTTATAGCCGGGGGTCGTCATCTTTATGACTACCGTAAATTTCTGCCCGTTGGCGAGCGGCACCTTGGCGGCAAGCGGGACGCTATGGTAGCCGGCGTAGGCGAAGGAACCGGACTGGCTGTCCGCCAGCGTGCCGGAACGCGGGTTGCCGGCGGCGGGCATGTCCCGGTAAACATATATTTCGTAGCTGGAGTTTACCGCCAGGGTATAGAAACTGACCGCGTCCACCTGCGTATAGTCCTCGGCGGCCGTAAAGACATTGGCGAACCAGCCCGTGCTTGACCCATATCCGATAGCTGAAGTCTGGCCAAGCGGATCGTACTGGTAAACCCTGTAATAGGCGCCGGCGGCTTCGGGGTCGGCATAAACAGTGTTGTCTATTATATTCGTGTCGTAATACGAAATGTAAAAATAGCCGTTGTCACCCCAGCTGAGGCCCCAGGAATTCTTTATAATAAACGCGCCGTTGCCGGCCGGCGCCGTGTTAAACCTGTTCCTGTCGAAATTATCATCCCAGCCGACTATGGCGACGGCATGGTTTGTGCCGGAAATGCCGTTGAAATAGTATGAATTGTAGGAGGCATTGTAATAAGCATCGTCCCAGTATATTGAAGTCTGTACCGCGCCATAATTGGTAAGAGCCCACTTGATATTGTCGTTATCGGCGGCGCCGCCCCTGTCCGGGAGGAACAGTATCTCCTGAACGTGTTTCTGCGCGTTCGCCGACGGGTAGGCCGGAGTTTTTCTGCTCAAGTCATTATCGTCGTAGGGGTCGGCCGCCTCCGTCCACGGGCCGCTCCAGCGCGACAGATACGCCGTGGCCAGGTCGCGGTTCCCCCCATCGCAGGGACCCCAGTTAAAACCGGCGCTATCCTTCAGGTTGTTCTCGGAGAAGTCCCAGAATTCACCGGTAAGCAGGCGTGATTCCAGCGAGCCCATAGCGGCAAAAGCCCAGCAGGAACCGCAGTTCCCCTGGTCTTTAACGGACGAGACCTTTCCAAGGGCGCGCAGGTCATAAGAGGCGGCGTAGCCGGAGCCGGCGCTTTCAATACCTGAAGAAAGGGCCCGCGGGTGAGCCCCTTTCATGTGGGAGAAATCGAAAGGCGAGGGCAAGCCTCCAAGCGCCCTGCCCGGCGCCGGGGCGGACACAGCTTTGGTTTTAGCGGGAACGGCGAAATAAGCTTCAAACGCCGGATTCAGAGGCGCCGTGGAGATCTGCGGCTCCTGGGCGGAAAGTCCTGAGGGCGCGACAAGAGGGATGGCGGCAAACACGGACAACCCGAATCCTGCAATCAGGATTCGCCCGAAGGGCAGCTCTTTTGCCCTATGATTCAACAACTTATTGGGCAAAAGGGCTGGGTTGCCCCGCCCTTTTACGCTCGCAGGTAGGTTTTGAGCGCATTTTTTTGCGCGCTCCGTACCGAGTGCACATTCGCCTTGCTTGCCATCGGAAAAGGGCGGAGGCACCCCTTCCGGGGGAATTGAGCCACAGGTGGCAACCACATTGTGGTTTCCCCTACCCTTTGGGGCGCAAGTTGCAGTCAACTGCAACTTGCGGGCTAAAAAGAAAGCCCGCGCGAGCGGGCGCGCGGGCTTTGCTGGAAAAGCCGGTCCGAAAGAATAGGTCTTCATTAAAATTTGAGGGACCCCTTCGTTATGATAAAATTATTTTAATTGAAAAAGAAGTTTACGACGGAGAGTTCCCTATGTTTCATTATACAAAACAATAACCGCCGGCCGGAGCCGGCGGTTTTCTCCAACGGGTTAAAATTACGGCTCCCCGACCATGAACGTTATAGTATCCAGCACATTTCCGTTCTCGTCGGTTACTTCAACTTTCCATTTGCCCGGGTATACTTTGGTCGTGCTCCACGTACGCCAGGACGCATTTTCCTCCACCGGCTGCACCGGCAGTTTAACCGTCAGGGCTTTTCTTCTTTCCGGGTTGTACCAGACGTGTTTTATAGTCCCCGGCGCGGGCGAAACTTTCACCGCGGTCCAGCAGTATAGCCGGCCGACATTCGGATCGAACTTATCCGCCGTTCCCTGCGGATAGCCCCCGCTTATGCTTTGAGCAATTTTTATATTGGTAACTTTAAGTTCAGCAGCGGGTTTCGGCTCAACAGCAGTTTTAGGTTCGGCGGCGGGCGGAGCCGGTTCAACCGCGGGCGGCGCTACGACAGGCTGCTCCGCGGGCGGCGCGGCGACAGGCTGCGCCGCGGGTTCCGGCTCGCCGGCGAGGACCGCGGTCACGCGCCGGTTTTTCTTGCGGCCTTCTTCGGTCTCGTTGGATGCGATGGGCTGCGACTTGCCCATTCCCTTGACTAATAGGCGGCCGGCGTCCAGAGCCCCCGCCTGGACAAGGTACTTTTGAACCGCCTCTGCCCGGTCTTTGGAAAGATTGATATTATATTCATCCTCGCCGTGGTCATCGGTATAACCCCGCAGGTCAAGCCGCGCCCCGGGATTGGCCGACATATACACCGCTATCTTTTTTAACTGTTCGGCGAAATCGCCTTTGAGCTCGGCCTTGTCGTAATCAAATTCTATATCCAACTGGCACGACTTGTCCGCCTGCTCCCATGGGCAGGCGGGGTTCAAGGCTTCGGGAACAACTGCTGCAACCGGCGCCGAAGGACAACCGACCGTATCCACGGCTACCGCCGCCGGTGTGCCGGGACACTTGTCTAAGTAATCCGGTACGCCGTCGGCATCGCTGTCCAGGGGGCAGCCGGCCGCGTCAACTATCGTCCCGGCGGAAGTGCCGGGGCATTTATCCAAAGAGTCCCGCACGCCATCCCCGTCCGAATCGACGGGCACGGGGAGTACGGAGGCCGCGGGGGGAGCGGGAGGAGCGGGAGGAGCGGCCTTAGGGCAACCAAACCGCGCTCCCACCCCGATCTGCATCGCGTTGCCTATTTCTCCGAATGGCCGGTAAGAGGCGTCAAAGATAAAATTGTTCCAGCTGAGCCGCATCCCGGCCGCCAGCCCGGAAGGCCCGTCCTCTCCCTGCCCTGTCGTGTACCCCGCCCCGATAGAGATCGGTCCCGCGAGCTTGAACAAAGCCCCTCCGTGCAACCGCGTCCCCTGCCCGTTTGAAACGCTCATGTCGGAAGCCAGCGTTAACCGCTTCACAACCTCATAAGTGGCGCCCGCGCGCAGCGTGGCAGGCAGCTTAAACGCCGTTGAACCGACCTTGAGAGAGGAACCGAGGTTCGTAACCGCGGCGCCAACAGACCATTTCCCCATATCGCGCTGTACCCCCGCGTCCAAAGCCACAGCCGAACCCGCGCTGTCGTCAATGTTCTGCCGGATAAATTTAAAACCCAGGCCGCCGCGGAACGGACCAAACATGCCTCCCCAGGCCGCGCCGGCCGCAAAATCTCCGGCCGAAAAATCGCCGGTCCGGGTCCCCGTATTATCCACCCGCATCAGATCGCCCTGACTCAGCATCTGGAGAGACAGGCCAAGACCGCCCTCAAACACGCCGCGGCGGATGGGCAGCACAAGCCCCGCAAAATCGTAACTGACCGTTCCCGGCAAGCCGTAATGCGCCGCGTACGCGTCCATGCACTGGGAGTCCGCGAGGCCGGCCGGGTTCCAGTATAAGGCCGTTGCGCCCCGCTGGCAAGCTCCGGACGCGTCCGACATGATCGCGGGCTGGCCCACTCCGAAACGGAGGAACTCGGCCGCGGTAGTTCCCGCGCCCGCGGCCAGCGCCGGCTGCGCCCCTATCAGGCCCGCCAGAACAATGCCTGGAGCCGCCATTATTATTTTCATCGCACCACCGCCAGCCGGCCCGTAGCTTTTTTGCATTGCGGGCTTGAGACCACATAGTAATACACCCCTGTAGCCACCCGCGCTCCGTCAGTGTTTTTCCCGTCCCACTTCTTTTGATTCCCTTCAGCCGATACTTTGTCCAGTTTGCGGACCAGATCGCCGCTGAGCGTGAAGATGCGGATAGTCGCTTCCGCGGTCAGGTTGGTAAAGGTTATCACGGTCGCGTCATAGGCCCCCCCGCTTCCGGGCCTCCAAGGATTCGGATAGGCCAGCGCCCTTGAAAGGTCGGTAGCCGCTGTCGTCCCCAGGGCCGTATAAATAGAGAGGTGCCACACCTGCGCGCTCACGCGGTGATTAACCCGGTCCAGCACCGAACCAGGAACCTCTTCCCAAAGCTGAGTGGTTTCATTAAGAGTATAGAGCTTAAGGGAAGCGATAAGGACAGGCGGAGAGGTTCCGTCCACATTCCCGTCATTGTCCGCGTCCGTATAGGAAACGTAAACCGTTACGGACGACCCTAAAAGACCGGTGAATCTTTCCTCATTGATGGTGACCAGGTACTCCCGTATCATTGTGGTCGTTCCGCCAAGTCCCGCCGGCATACTCGCGCCCGCGGCTATGATCAAGCCAGGCGTCTCGTCCGTCAGCGGTTTCTGAACGGGGTCCAGCGACACAAGCCAGCGCATGTCGGTGCCTGACGCTCCGGCCGGAATGTCGATCAGGGGATCATTCGTAGCCGGATCACTGATGGTGCCAGAGGAGACCCCCCCCGCGGCAAGATCGAAAGATATGGGTATGGCGACCGTAACCGTACTGGAGAGCGCCCAGCCGGTAATATTCTCCGCTTTCAGGTAGCGGCTGTACGCGGCAGCGGTTGTAAGTTCCGTTTCCAGGAAAGAGGTAGCCGAGCCCGGGAGCGTGGCGATGAGCCAGCCGGTAGAGGTGTACAAAGTGTAAACGGAAGGCGCGCCGGCTGGTGCGGGGGCGGCGGTCCAGTGCCAGTTCACCGTAGCGCTTGAGAGGGCGAAAGCATGCAGCTCAGGCGCCCCGGGCGCGGCGGGCGTCTCGAAATTCCATACCGCCGATTCCGGCGATACCAGTTCCAGCGGCGCGTCCGCTGAATCATATGAGTATGCGTGTACCGACCAATAGTACACCGTGTGCGGGATCAACTCCGCATCGAGCGTGAAGTGCGACACGATCAGAGCCGACGTCGTATGTACGATGCTGAAATCGCTGGTCGTGCTGTAGCGCACCTCATAATAAACCGCGTCGTTGGGGTAGGAACTGCTGATATCCGTCCAGTCAAACAACGGCGTCTTGGTAGTCAGCATCCCGCCATTGAGCGGAGTTAAGAGAACCGGCTTGAGCAGCCCGGTCTTAGAGGCCTCGGCGGTGCCGCCGTATGAGCCGAGATTGGCGCGCAAACCGTTAGGGACCGGCTCATCCGAGTACGGCTCCGCCGGGTCCGCCTTGTCTATGGCGGGCGAATGATCCCCGTCAATTATCCACGAGCCGTTCGAGTAGCGCCCGGTATGGGACTCGGGGTGGAAATCTTCAGCGCCGGCCGAGCGGTTATACCAGAGCGGGTCCACAAAAATAGAATTGGCGTCATAACCCGCGGCCCAGCTCTGGGCCAGGGGATAGCTTTGACCGCCCAGGACGGCGGCGTTAGACCCGGCCGGCGCGAACCAGTCGTTATAATCCGAATATATACCGCTGTCCGAATCCATCCAAAGAGAGGCCGAAGAACCGGAAACGCTCCAGGAGGCCAGGAATATATTGTTTTTAACCGTCACAGTGGAATTGACCAGTTGGAGCAGATAGGCGTCGGTCAGGCCCGTGCCGGTGGAGTTGACATCATTGAACCTGAAATCAGTATCCGGGACCCCTTCAAAATAGGCCATGACGATACTGCCGCCGGCAGCCAGGCCCGGATCGTTCAGGCGGTTATGGTTAAAGCTGAGCCCCGCTGCGGCGTTGGCATAGAGGCCGTAAGCGGTATAGCCGCTGTTGTCGCCTGAGGAGCGATAATAGATGCCGTTGTTGTAGATGGTGGCTCCGGTTGTAAGGCCGCCGATATAAATGCCGTAGGTATTATTGTCGCCGCTAAGCGCGGAAATTATGGTGTTGGAGGTAATTAAAATCCGGGTGTCGCCCTGCGGGTAGATGTAGAGGCTGTATTGGGAGCCGGCGATGGTGTTGGTTGAAAGCGTGAACTGGCCGCCGTAGCTGCCTTTGTAGACACCTGTTCCGTATTCGCCCATGGCGGAGATTACGCTCCCGCTGATCTTGTCGCCGCCGGAGCTGTAATCGAAAACGCCTGTTCCGCCCGAACCCGTGGCGGAGATGACGCTCCCGCTGACGGTGGCGCCGTCCCCGCTTTCATCGTCGATTCCGCTATACAGGGCTGAAATCGCGCTCCCGCTGACGGTGTTGCCGCCATCTCCAGAATAGTAGATCCCGGTTCCGTCCACGCCGGTGACGGTAATGGAGCTGAAGCTGATGCTGTTCCCGCCCCAGCTTTCATCGTCCACTCCGCAACCCGGAGCGGAGATGAAGCTTCCGCTGACGATGTTGCGGCCGTTGCTGTAATCTAAAACCCCCGTTCCGTATTCGCCTGTAGCGGAGATTTCGCTTCCAGTGACGGTGTTGCCGCCCGATACATCCCAATTGTTATCATAGTAGACTCCATAGTCCCGGCCGGAGATTACGCTTCCGCTGACGGTGTTGGAGCCGGCGCTGTAATCATAGGCTCCGGCCCAGCCCCGGGTGGTGACGGTGCTCCCGCTGATCATGTCGCCTTTAACACCGCTGTCAAGATACACGCCGGCCTCAGTGTTTTTGTCCCACGCGTTTATGACGCTTCCGCTGATGGTGTTGGAGCCGGCGCTGTAATCATAGACTCCGGCCCATCCCTCGACGGTGATGGTGCTCCCGCTGAGGATGTTGCCTCCACTCTCAAGATACACTCCGGTCTCCCCGGCAAACACGGAAATATTGCTATTGGTGACAAGATGATTGCCTGAGCCGGAAAGTACGATTCCATCGCCGTCAACGGCGACTATGGTGCTGGAACTGATGTCGTTTCCGTCACCTAAAATTATCGCGCCATTGCCCCGGACATTGATGATGGCGCGCACGGCGCTGTTGCCGCTGGTATCGTAGTCAAAATAAAGGCCCGCGTAGACATGCATATCTTCATCCGGCGCGGCAACCGGCTGCACGATCACGCTGTCACTGACAGTGTTACTGGTACCATAAGAGTAAAGCCCAAGGTAGCCGCCGGCCAGGGTGCTTGTGATAACGCTGTTATTGCTTGACTGCGCGTAGTCGGAGTCGTACAGCGAGCATGGGCCCTCCTCCGAGCATCCGAACGCTACCGCGGCGCTGTTACGTGAGGTAACGCGGCTGTTGCTGATAATATTGCCCCCCGTTCCCATGTCCATTATACCGTAGCCGCTCCCCCCCACATTAATATGGCTCTGTGTAACGGTGCCGCTGCCCGCCTCCCCATTTAAATAGACGCCTGCCGCCCAGATCCCCCAGTCTTCGTAGTAGGAGGCGTTGAGGGCATCCGTCTTATCATCAATGGTGACGCTTGACAGCGCCACATTGGGAGAGGAAACCATAACCCCGTAGTCCAGGTACGCGTAGCGCGGGGAAATAACCATACGGGACAGGGTAACGGAGGCTGTCAATATATTGAATGCCGCGTCGTAGTAGCCGTCGTACGGAACCACGGAGGGCATTGCGGAGCCCAGGGCGGGGTCGCCGGTGATTATAAGCCTTGAGGTATTGTTGGCGAAAGTGAAGCCGTCTACCGTCACCGACTCGTTATAGGTGCCAGTGTCGCGGATGACGATGCAGGTAGTATTGCTCAGGCTGGCTCCCGCCAAAGACGCGACCGCGTCACCGATAGAGGTGAAGGTGCTTACCCCGTCCGACGCCACATTCTGCGCCACGTTGAGGCTGCCGGCGCCGCAGCCATCCGGCATGGAGCCGCCGGACCACGGCGCCACTTGCGAGGTCCATTTCACATAACCCAGCGGATCCAGCGCGTAGTACGGGCCGCTCCTGACGCCGCTTGCGCCGGCCATATGAATGTCAGAACCCTCCTGGAGGGCCGGGTAGGCATCCACATTCACCTCAATATTCGGGCTGTCAAAGGCGATAGCGGTGAAGGTGGCCGTCACCACCTGGTCGCCCATGAAGGAGATGGCGGTGTTCATGGGACCGGCGGGCGAGGGATCTTTAAAAGTCAGGTTGGAGAAATGATATACCGCGTTGTCGCTCTGCGGCTGGGTGCCCACGTTCGCGTTATGCGGCGAGATTACCAGGCCGTCAAACGCGTTGGTAATGGTAACAGAGGAAAGAGTGATGGTTACCGGGGTTTCCTGTACATACTGCGGATTATAGTCTTTATTGTCGAGCCATATGCCCATGCCGGCGCCGCCGCCGGCTACCGAGCTCAAGGACACGGTCAGAGCATGGTTGCCGTTGGCGTCAAGGCCGATGCCGGCCTCATAATCGGACGCGGTCAGGACGCAGCGGGTGACCGCGGCGGCACGCGCGCCTTCAATGGAGACGGCATCCGAACCCCTGATATAGCTGTCGGTGATGAAGGTATCGCCTCCGCCATAGGAGATCAGGCCGGCGTCTCCCTCGGACAGGTTCACGAGGGGTTGGCTGTAGGACCAGACTCCCATGCTGTAATCCCCGTTCCCGGCGATCACAGTGCTGCCGGCCACGCTGTTGTTGCCAAAAGAGTAAACAAATCCTATCCCCGCATTTAAGATCATGCCGCCGTTATCAATGATGGTAACGCTGGAAACGATAATGTTGCCGACATCACCCCATATGCCGGCCGCCAAGATTCCATATCCAACCGGGCCGCTGGGGATGATGTTGATGTGTTGAATAGTGACGCTGCTGTCAAAAATAGCAAAAGCGGCCCATTTCGAATTAATACCGTTGATGTCGCTGTCCTTGAGATCATCCCCGCTGTCGTGGGCGGGATCTATCACTGGCGCGGAACTCACAAAGGTCGGGTCGGCCATTATCGTAAGGCGGGAGCCGGCATTGTAACCTTCGATCCAAACCGATTCGTGATAGGTCTGGGTATCGCGTATGACGATGCAGGTGTTGCCGGGCCGCATGCCGTTATAGTCATCGTAGAAAGTGTAGAGCGCGTCGTTGATGCCGGAGTAATAGCCCGTCTCGCCGGAGTCCGGAGAAACGACGCCTTGTTTTCCGGGGCTCGGCGCCGGGGGAGGCAGGTCTTCGGGAGCCCATTTGACATTGTAAACCAGGTCGCAGCCGGCAGGGTCAGGCGGCATGGGCGGTATATTGACAGTGTTCCATTGAATATAGCCGGGGGCCGGGTCCGGCACAATGTCATTTTCAAAGGCCGGTCCGCTGGAGAGGCCCACGGAATTGACCATGTAGACGGTGGAGCCGTCCAAAAGCCCGGCGCCGTTCACATTGACCGCGATATTGCCGTTGAAAATGACATCGGTGAATGTGGAAATAAAGATCTCGCCGCCCTCAAAATTTATTGCGGTAGCGCCCGGCAGCAGGTCCGTGAAAGTGAGGCCCAGTATGGGGAGCCCGGGGTTAGAATAGCCATCGTCTGCATTGGCGTTCCGGGCGATGTGGAGCCCCACGGCCGCGCCTGAAATAGTGCTGTCGTACACGACATCCGGGTAATCCACCCGGCTGGCGCCGAAGTAAGCCGCCGTTCCCGGCGCCGTGATGTAATTCCTGCCGAAGCTGTTGGCGCCTTCACCGTCATCGTTGATGCCGATATTAAGCGAATTGATTATGTTTTGCTCAATGAAATTGAACCCGCCGTCAAGGGTCACGCCCTCGCCGGTGGCGGAAATGCGGCTCGTATTTACATCCGTATATTCAGCGTCGGAATAGACTCCATATCCGTATCCGCCCATGGCGGAAATGACGCTTGCGCTGACGGTGTTATCGCCATAGCTTTCATCATAGATCCCGTATCCGTCGTACACGCCCGTGGCGGCAATGGTGCTTCCGCTTATGGTATTGCCGCCGTCACTTTCATCGTAGATCCCGTATCCTTCGTCCCCGCCCGTGGCGGTAATGGAGCTTCCGCTTATGCTGTTCTCTCCGTAGCCGTCATCATAGACCCCAAATGCCACGTATTCGCCGCCCGCGGCGGTAATGGAGCTTTCGCTGATGGTATCGCCGCCGTAGCTGTAATCCAGGACTCCGAATCCAACCATGCCAGAGGCGGAGATGACGCTTGCGCTTATGGTGTTTTGGCCGGCATCTTCGTCGGAGACGACTCCGTATCCTTCATAATGACCCGTGGCGGTAATGGTGCTTCCGCTGATGCTGTTCTCGCCGCCGCTGTACCCATAATGTAATCCGATCCCGGACCCGTATTCATATTCGTCCCCGCTCGCGGCGGAGATGACACTTGCGCTTATGGTGTTTTGGCCGGCGTCTTCTTCGTAATAAACTCCATATCCTTCTTCGTACCCCGCGGCGGCAATGGTGCTTCCGCTGATGCTGTTGCCGCCGCCGGTGGCATAATAATAGACTCCGTATCCCTCAGAACCGCTCGCGGCGGAGATAACGCTCCCGCTGATGGTATTGCCGCCGTAGTTATAATAATTGCAGCCTTTCACGTTCTTAGCGGCAAGAGCTTGCGCGCAGAGGTTGGCATTATCGTTGCCGCCCTCAAAGTAAACTCCGTAATCCCGGGCGGAGATTATACTGCCGGTGATGATATTGGAGCCCGAACTTGCATCGTGGATTCCGGACCAGCCCCGGGTGGCGATGGTACTGCCGGTAATTATATTAGAGCCCTCGCCATATAAACTTACCCCGTCGCTGTCCCCCCAAACCGAGATAGAGGCCCCGCTGACAAGGTTTCCGGCCCCTTCAAAAATCGCTCCGCCGCCTGCGACACTGATGGCGCCGCCGATTATGCTGTTGGCCGCGCCGTAGGAATAAACTCCCTGAACATAGGAGTCGGGTATCCCTTCAATAAGGCAGGAGTTCACACTGTTGCTGCTGCTGTTGTAGTCTAAATATACACCGCTTCCTTGGCCGTCGGGTATGATGACGCTCCGGCTGATATTATTGTTGGCCCCGTCGGAGTAGAAGCCGTAGCCGCCGGCCTCAATAGTGCTGTCAATAACGCTGTTGTTGGCGCTGGCGGCCTGTTCGGGCCCTGGTTGTGAAACCGTCTCGCCGCCGCCGGGGGCCGTGAAGTAAACAGCGTGGCCATAGTTCGAGTTGATGCGGCTGCGGCTGACGCGGTTGCCGCCCAGGCTGTCATCATAGACACCGTCAGAATATAGTGAGAGTTGACTGTCCTCCACAACGGTGTTTGCTGCCTCTCCGGTTAAATAGAGGGCAGCGTAGTCAATGTCCTGATAGGCGTCGCGGATGGTAACGCTGGAAAGTTTCATGTCAGGCGAGGAAATTTCCACGCCATAAAGGGTCTCCACTTCGGGGATGACGGCGAGGTTATTAAGCGTCACTGAAGCGGCCGTGATCTGGAAAACAGCGTCCAGATTCTCCGCATATCCCTCCTCACGGGCGTGAGATAAGAATTCCTCTCCGTAATGCCCGGAGACCACGGGTATAGCCGGACCCAAAGCCGGGTCGCCCATGACGGTAAGCCGGTAGCCGTTGGTGGCGACACTGTCAATTAATACGGATTCCCGGTAAACTTTGCTGTCTCTGATAACGATGCAGGTGTTCGCGCTCAGGCTGGTTAAAGACGCTACCGCGCCGCCAATTGAGGTAAAGGCGCCGCTGGCCCCGTTCTGCGCCACATTGACGCTGGCGTCGCCGCAGCCGGCCGGAATGGGCCCGCCGGACCACGGCGTGAGCGTTTCAGGCCCCCATTTAACCTGGCCCAGCAGATCAAAAGCGTAGGCCGGGCCGGTCTTCGGCCCCGAATGGTTTACCATGTAAATAGTGGACCCGTCGCTGAGGGTCGGGTAGGCGTTTACATTTACATCTATATTCGGGCTGTTGAAAGAAACGCCTGTGAAAGTAGATACGATGAACTGATACCCTATAAAATCTATAGCCGTGCTCATGAGACCGGCCGGCATGTCCCTGAATACTATGTCGGACACGGCAAACGCCCCGGGGTTAGAGGAGTAACCCTGCAAAACAAGCCCTTCCATAGAGCCGGCAATGGTGACGCTTGAAAGAACAACCGCGCTCGGGTTATCGTAGTAGAGCCAGACTCCGGCCCCGTTGGCGCCGCCGGTCACCGTGCTGGAAACCAGGCTGAAGTCTCCGGAAACATAGGCATCCAGTCCATAGCCCGCGTCAAAATTGGAAACAAGAACGCTCGTGCTTATAGATATTTTACCGCCGTAATCAATGGAGACGGCATTAGCGCCCTGTATATAACTGTCGGTTATGCTGTCTCTCCCTTCAGCGCCATAGAACCCGACGCCCTCCCCATTGGCCCCGCCCGTCACCGTGCTGGAAACCAGGCTGAAGTCTCCGGAAACATAGGCATTGAAGCCGTTGCCCGTGTCAGACTTGGAAATAAGGACGCTCCCACTTATGGCGGTGTTGGCTGTTTGACTAAAATAAACGGCGTCACCGCCCTGAATATGACTGTCGGCTATGCTGACAGCTCCCGCGGAGCCATCGACCCGAACGCCGGCCCCGCTGGCCCCTCCCGTCACTGTGCTGGAAACCAGGCTGAAGCCGCCGGGAATGCCGTAAGAATAGAAGCCGTAGCCCGCGGCGGAATTGGAAACAAGGACGCTCCCGCTTATGGCGGCTTTCTCGGCATTATAGACATAAACTGCGCCGGAGCCATGAATATAGCTGTCAGTAATGCTGAGTCTCCCTGTTCCATTATCATTGGTACGGACGCCCCAAATCGAGTCGCCGTTCCCGACCGCAACTGTGCTGCCGGTGATCGTGAGGTCGCCGTCACTCTTGTAGATTCCATACGAGCTGAACATCCCGCCGGTATCCCTTATGGAAACGCCGGAAACTATCAGGGAATCGGCTTGGCCGGCATAAATACCGTAGTCCACCTGGGCAGTGGGAATTATGTTAATGTGCGAAATAGTGACGCTGCCGGCTTCAATGTCAAAAGCGGTCCAGTTCCCACCCAGGGCGGGGTCCACTACGGGCGCGGAACTGACAAAAGTCGGGTCCGCCATGATAGTCAGGCGATAGAAGCTGCTGCGGGGGCCCAGTACGCTTGCGCCGGCGTAGGTTTCGGTATCGCGCACGATAACGCATACATTGCCGGGACGCATGCCGAAATAAGCGGCATGGAACGCATCCAGCGCCTCCTGGATGCCCGGATAATAGCCGGGGGAAGGCGCAGCCGTATCTTTCAGGACATTGTAGAGCAGGTCGCAGCCGGGCGAGGAAGGCGGCGGAACAACGGTATTCCATTGCACATAGCCGGGTTCCGGGTCCAGTACAATGTCATTTTCATGGGCCGGACCGCTTGAAATGCCCACGGAATTGACCATGCTGACGGCCGAGCCGTCCAAAAGGTTGACGGCATTGACATTGAATTGGGTATTGGCGCTGTTGAAGACAACACTGGTGAAGGTGGAAACGAAAACTTCACTCCCCTCAAAGTTAATGGCGGTTGAGTTTGCCGGCAAGGGGTCCTGGAAGGTGAGGCCAAGTATGCCGACGCCGGGGTCTGGGTTGACGGCGGGGTTCCGGGCGATGTCCAGGCCCACCAGTGCGCCCGATATTGTGTTCCAGTACATGAGGTCGGGAGAGCTCCTGTGGCTGCCCATTCTTACAGCGGTTGCGGCGGTTATACCGCTCCAGCCTATGCTGTTGTAGCCATAGCTTTCATCGTCTATGCCCACATCAGCGGCGCTCACGGTGTTGCCGATCATGGTGCTGTAACGTTCACTGCCGTTGCTTAGATAAATACCGATTGAGGCGGCGGATATATAGTTCTCATAAATAAAATCGTTCAGCCCCGTGTCTTTAACCCCTGCAAAAAGCTCGTCAACAGCCGTGATAGTGCTGCCCGAAACGATATTGCCGCCGCTGCCAAGGTAAAGGACGCCGTTGCCATTTTGCGGATAGAGAAAGCTTTCGTCAATAATATTGCCGCCATAATAATCCTGGGTAATTACTGCGTCCGCCGCCGCGCTTATTGTGCTAAGGCTCACGCTGCAGTTTTGCGCGAACCCGTCCATCAGCACGCCGAAGCCTCTGGCGTAGCGCCCGTCATATAAACTCTTTCCGCTCACATCGATGTAATTGGGCCAGCCGGTGTTTTGCGGGTATAATAAGCCCAGGCCGTCGGCTGAGATATAGCTGTCGCTGATATCGGTATCGCGCCCATTTAGCTTGACTCCGAACCAGCCCCCGGAAATATAGGATTGTGAGATGATATTTCCGGCTTGACTATAGTCCTGGATACCATAGCTGTTCGGCGCTGTAATAGTGCTCTCGCTGATATCGTCGGCAACCGCGCTGTTCCCCAGATACAAAGCGGGATAATTCCAGGATTTCGTGGTGAAGGTGCTTTGGGTAATGTTATTGCCGCCGTTGCTTTGGTCGTAAAGAGCGCTGCCCGAATAGTAATTATAGCCATCATAATTCGCTCTAACGATACTTCCGCTGATGGCATTGCCGCCCTGCCCCTCCAGATACACCCCATGGAAATAATCGGAGGTAATTGAGCAATCGGTTATGGTATTATTTCCTTCGCCTCCAACACGCAGTCCGGCAGTATTTCCCCCCCAATAACTCGCGGAAATAGTGCTTAAACTTATCTGATCGCGGCCACTGCCTTCTAAATCTATGCCGGAATAACCGCCGGAAACGAGGCATTGGCTGACCTTATTACTGCCGGCGCCTTCGTCAATAAGTCCATCCCTGTAATAAGCGGAAGTTATAGTGCTGAAAGTAATGGTGTCCCCGCCGCCGCTTACACTTTCAAAATACACGCCGTTATGGTAATAACTGTTAATAGCGCATTGAGTAATAGTATTGCCGCCGGGGCTTGCCTCGCTCAACCCGGCATCATAGTAGGAAGTGACTACACAGATATTGTCCGCGCTCGGGCCCAATGCGTTATAGCCGCCCTCCTCAAATACGACCCCTGAGCCGGAGTAGCCTGTAATATTGTTGCCTGCGAACAGGCTTGCGGAAGAGTAAACGACCAGCGCATCATCCTGCTCGGATTGTATTTGGGGGTTGTCTGTTACTAGTTGATAGATGCCGGAAACCGCCAGCGCCGTTCCATATGAGTAGATATTATTTAAACGGACGGTGACGCTGCTGCCGTCTATCTCCACGCCCTTATTATCGCCGTCGTAACTTGTGTTGTTAACGGTGCAGCCGCTTATCGTGCCGCTGGAACTGGCCGGGCCGTATTCAATGGCAAGGCGGCCGGTATTGGAGAAGTCGCTGGTCACGCTGTTGTTCAGGCCGTTGGAGTAGAGGCCGACGCCGTCAAAGGTGTAATAGTCCTTTCCGTCAAAAGTGCAGCCAGTGACGCTGTTGTTGCTTGAGCCCGCGTCAAAATACACGCCGTATGCGGAGTTGATAAGGACGCGGGTCCCGGAGATAGTGTTCCAGTCGCCGTTGGAGTATACGCCGCGCCCCGTTCCGCCGCCAGGCCCGCCCGAACCGATGGTACTGTTGGTGACCGAGTTATTGTCGCCGGCAAATGAGACTGCGTCGGAGTCAAGTGAATAGACGATGCTGTTGTTGACATTGTTCCCGCCCGCGCTCTCATCAAGTATGCCATAGCCGCCCGCTGAAATATAGGTTTGCTCCACCGTGCCATGGGCCGCGGCGCCTTTAAAATAAATTCCGGCTGATTCAATAAATCCCAGGTCCGGAAATCCCATATTCTGGTCCACATCGTGGATGGTCAAACCGGAGATATTAACATCGGGGGAGGAAACTACAATACCGTAAGGCAGCGACGAGGCGGCGATCACTCCAATATGGGTAAGCGTCACTGAGGCGACCTTGATTTCCAGCGCTGAATTTGAAAGGGCCGGAGGTTCTATCACCGGGTTGGCCCCCCCGGCAAATGCCGGGTCGGCCATGATGATAAGGCGGTGGTCATTGGCCTCGATACCGTCGATCAATACGGATTCCGCGTAAACTTTATTATCCCTGATAACAATGCAGGTGTCCTCGCTCAGGCCTGTTCCGGCCAAAGACGCTTTCAAAGACGCTACCGCGCCGCTGATAGTGGTGAAGGTGCTTACGTCAGGCACCACGCCCTGCATCACATTAAGGCTGTTTGCTGTGCCGCAGCCGGCCGGCCAGTCGGCAGACGGCGCCGCGCTGGGCGAAGGCCATTTAACATAGCCGGACGGGTCTAAAGAGTAATCCGGCCCCGAAGCGGTCCCGCTCGGACTGTCCATGGTAATAAGGGACCCGGCCTGAAGGGCGGGATAGGTAGATATTATCTGGTAATTTGAGAATAGCATTTTGGGGCGATTTTGGATAGGTTTTCATTGGGGAAATGGGGTCTAGAAGGGGGCGGCGAGAGGTTTGAGAAATTTACCGGATTCTTACCGGAAAGTATCAGGTGGTTTGAGAAATCGGGGCGGCGGGGAGGATGGTTTTAGGGGCGGTTCTCATTGGGGAAAGTGGGGGTTTGTAAGAAAGTGGTAATTTTGGGTTTGTCCTAGGGGTGTGTCCTAGGGGTCGGGCATAGGTCCTTATAGGTCCTTTTTTGAGGGTTATTAACAGGTTTTAGCATAGTTATCCACAGGTTTTTTTGGGGTCAAAAAAGGAGCCCGCCGGGTGAGGGTTCTAGGTCGCTTTGTGCGGCCTTTTTTTTGAGCCAGGAAGCGGCCTCCTGGCGCGTTATGGGGCGGGTCAGGCAACGCTTGGGGCAAAGGTATTTTCGGCCTTCAACATGAACCATGGCGCGGCCGCAGTAGGGGCATTCAACCCGTTCGTTTTTGATGGCCATATTACTCCAATTTTTTATTACCGCAGCATCTTTTAAATTTAAGATTTGAGCCACATGGACAGAGTTGATTTCTGCCGACTTTTGGAGAGGTTTTTTTATATTGAATAACCGGACTCCATAAAGGAGGAATATCTATTCCCGAGTTTTTAAATTTTGAGATTGAGTTAGCCGCAATCACCATAAGCGTAGCTAAAAAGGCTTTTTTTAAATGGGCGTCGTTATCTACTACTAATATTTTACTGAGCGCATATCAGTCCCCCAGGTCGTGCTGGTCCCGGCATTCGGCTCGGTGGTAGGTGTCGCAGTCTGGGCAGGCCGGGTTATCGCAGAAGCGGCTGGTGCAGTGCGAACAGAACTTAGTGGGTTTGCCGCATTTGGGGCAGGTTTCCGGGGCGAAAACTCTTTCCGGTTCGGGTAGCGGTATTTTTGTCTTTAAAGTTTGTGACATAGCCTTTCCTTATATGTTGGGGAATAATTTGGGATCGTCAGGGAGTGATCCGCTATTATCTTTGAGCGCGATATAGACATATTGTTCCGAAACATGCAAAAGCACTGCCAGTTCTTTTGCATTGTTGCCAGTGTTGGTTTTTACGTAGTTCTTATGGATATATTCCCGGCGCATAGCCATTAGCGGTTTCTCAGATAAATAGAGATTTATAGAGGCGAGTTTTTCCCAAAGTTTTATCAAAACCTCCAGCCCGCAATGCTCGTAAATCAAAGTTATATCGTTAGTGAAATGCTTGGCTATATCTTTTTCGTCGAGTTTTTTAATCCAACTTAAATCCTCATTTGGTTCCTGCATAATCCCCCTTCCCAGGAATAACCACAAGGTTGCGTAAAGCTACGCCACCAATTTTTCCTGTTATTAATACTACAGGTGTACCGCATAAATCCCAAGCCCAGGAACGGGTGATGCCATCCATAAATTCTTTACAACCCAGTGTCGGGAAATATCGGACTGGCGTTCCTTCTTTATATCGTTTATTCCATAGTGAGGAGGTCATAGTTTAATCCTTGTTTTCGTCTTTTAGCAGGGCTTCCACCAGTTTGTCTACGTTGGCGTCCACAGGCTTTATGAGCAGCTTATCGTCCGTGCCTTCAAGGCGGCAGGAGATGGATTTAAGCTCGGCCGCACTGAGCTGCGCCAGGGAGGCTTTTACCGGGGTAGTCTCGGTCTTAAGCAGGGTGTCAGCACTTTCAGGGAAGTTCTTCTTTATCAGCTCCACAGTTTTATCAATGTCGGTCCATTCTATGGTGCCGGTCTGCTTCTGGAAGCCGACTTTGATGCCGCTGAAGACCTGGGTGCGGGGTTTATCAAAAAGTTCTTTATTGGACTCCAGGATATTACTGAGCGCGTGTTTTTTTTCGGCGGCTGAGGCTACGCGGATTTTAAGTTCAGTGATGTATTTACGCTTCACGTCTTCCATCTCACGGCGCATGGTTTCGGCCAGCTCTACAACAGCCTGGCGTTTCTTCGCATAGTCGCTGGCGAAGACTTCGATGTCTGCAAGTTTCAGTCCGGTCATTTATTTTCTCCTTGTGCGGTCCGTTTTATTTTCCTTACAAGCTTTAAATTTTGCGGGCTGACGCTCCATTTAAGGCGGCGGAGAACCGCGTCTTTATTGGGAGCGTGGTGGAGTTCTCCGAGGAACAGGTATGTCTTTCCTTTTTTGTGGGTTATTTTCTGGAACGTCATTTATGCGCCTCGTAACATTGAATAAAATCTTCCGTTGTCATAGCGTAAAGCCCTAAAATGGGGGAGTCTATCAGGAAGTCGCCGGGCATCACGCGCTGGAGCCGGCCTCCGGGTATATCCACCATGATGCACCCGGTGAAGATACCACGGAATTCCAGGTGGACCTTTCCTTTATATAAGCTCTCCAGGTCGCCGGCATCGTTCAAGGTGCCGGTATAGTGGAGAGCTTTAACTTGGATGGGAAGATGCTGATAGGGTTTGAACGTGATCATGTTTTCTCCTTTTCGGACCAGCCTGAACCTTCGCAAAACAAACAGGGATCATCAGGAGTAAATTTTCCAATAATCAATTGCCAGGCACGGCCAGTCCCATGGCAGTTAGTGCAGAGGGAATAATCACGCTCTACCAGGTCGAGCGGGGAGAGATGTATAGCGAGCATAAACACCGGGGTGTCATGGGAGCCGCGGTAAATGGATATCTCTTCCTTCGGCTTTTTAAGCAGCTTTTTGACATATGCGTCCAGGTCACAATAATTGGGGTAGAGCGGGCTATATTCGCCGTTGAGTTGGTAGAAGAAAAATTCGGGTTTGTCATGGCCGAGCCATGACCATTCCTTATAATTCCTGCCGGAGCGGAAACGGTTTATCAGCTCGCCAGCAAGAACGGCTTCGTCGCCTCGAGTGCATAAAGCGCGGATGCCGTGGGTGGTGTCCACGGCGGATTTTATTTCTTCCATGGTGAACCATTGGCCGGCGCGGGCGGAGAATGCACGGCGCAGATATTCGCGCGCGGTTTCTTTTTGTTCTGCGGGGATGGTGTTTTGCATAATCACTCCAATGTATTACAATGTGTTTTAATGTTTATGAAAACGGCTCCCGGCGTCCATTTTAGGGGGTGAGGAGAGAGGACGCCGGGAGTTTTTAAACTGCTCTAAGCCGGCTTTTATGCCGTGCTTAGATAATAAACGGATCAGCTTGGCCGCGCCGACAAGGAACTTACCGCAGGCCGGGATGAAGGTCAGCAGGAACTTTTTGCGGTAGTGGATTCTGATCTGGCCGTTAATGTCGGTATAGAGCTGATGCAGGCAGCAACGGTGGACCAGCGCGTCCAGATTGTTTAATTCAATATTCACCATGGGCGACGTGTGAAGCTTGCCGTCTTTAAACCAGTTTGGCGGCTGATTGCAGACCGGGCAGATGGTGAGGCCGGTGCTGCTGAGTTCGTTGGTTATCTTTTTAAGAGTCTTCATCACGTCGCTCCTTGGCGCCCGGTCAGCCCTTTATCAGCTTTGCCAGGGCGGCTTCTATAAGCGCGGGCAACTCTTCGCGGAAGGCGGCGAATTTAGCGTCCACAATGCCACAGACAGCGCTCTGGAACATCCCGGCGCCGGGAGCCGCGGGGATGTTCTTTGTTTTTTTTGTATAGGCTCTTTTAGCGCCGGGGGTTTTGCGTTTGCCGCCGGTATCACTTTTCACCTTGCGGATGATGGTGTTCTTGCTGACGCCGAATCTTTCCGCCAGAGAAGCAATTTGCGCGGTGTTTTTTTCTTCTTCGGGCAGCGCGTTCCAGTGATCGCGCAGTTCCCGAAGTTCGTCTTCTGATAATTTCTTGTATGCCATGGTTTTAGTCTCCTTTATTGTTTTGGTTGTGCGGTAATATTGCTGGCCGCCGCCAAAATACGCTTTTCGAACTTCATCTTTAGGCCTGGCGAGCGTATAGCCTTTTTTCCAGTGCGTCTCAAGGCCACAGATTGCGCATATATGAATCCGGGTCTCCCTGATATCAGTGTGATCAGTGTTACGCTTGCATTCCGAGCACCAAAAATTAGAGTCCGCCATAGATCACCTTTTTACCAGGATAAGCGCGAGCTGGTGCGCGGCGGCGTCCAGGGCGTAGATGTCCACAAAAATCATCACCGTAAAGAAAATGTCATATAGGGTTATGCGGTCTTCGACGTTATCTTCCATCCGGCGGCCTAACCAGAAACAAACATTGTCCTGAATATCTTTATGCATATTAAATTTCACCTTTAACCCCCGCCTGCATGGCTTTAAGGGCGGCTACTATTTTGCGCACGTCATACCAGCGGATGTCCTCCATGGTGGAGATATCAAACCGTTGCAGGAACTTTTTAAGCGCGGCGGCGCGGTCCGCGTTGGTGCCGGCGCGTGAGACGTCCCCCCACATAGCCTCTATCATGCGGAGCTGCTTCGGGGTGGCCATGTCGCGGCGGCCGCCCAGGTGCTGGTATTTGCGGTAGGGGCGCACCCATTTGCCTTTGCTGACGGCCACGTTCTCCAGCTCGCTTGCAAACTGGCCAGCCTGCGCCTCTGTGAGCTGCTTGCTGCTGAAGACGTGGAACTGCTCCAGGGCGGCGCGGTATTGCGTGTCGGTCATTTCCAGGGCATTTTTGAGCGTGTGGATACGCTTTATCTGCGCGGGGGTTATTTCTGGCATGGCGTTATATCCTTGGCTCTTGCACAGGTAGAACATAAAGGAGTCCAGCCAGAGCATATTGTCAACATAACCCTTGCTACTTTTTTAAAAATCCTTTTACCACTTATACGACTATTTCCCCTTGCAATATAAGAGACGGTCCCAGGAGTAACCCCAAAAATTTTAGCCGTCTTCCTAATGCCATGCCGGAGAGCGATATCCTTTACAATAGAAAGAGCTTCTTGCACGGTCATTTATCCTCCCTGATAAGTTCAACCGGCAGATTGGGGCCGGGGTCTTTGACCAGGCGATAATGCGGCAGGCGGCCGCGCACCTGGGTGCGGGTGACGGACTCGCGCACGGCGTAACCGGCGCGGACCAGCGCGCGGCAGAAGTTTATAGTCTGCTGGCGCTCGGTGCCAGCCATCAGCATAAGGTCCATAGTGATAAAGCTACGCAGGGCGCGCGTGGAACGCCACAGGCGCTCTATCGGTGGAAGGGTGGGATTATTCTTCATTTCCGGCCTTCCAGATGCGCGGCGGTTATCTCTTTAAGGCTGTTGGTGCGGGCAAGGTGCTCGGCTTTATGCAGCCAGGCTATTACCTGGCGGAAGCGGGGTGTATTGCGGTGGATGAAGGCGGCGGCATCGTCGCTTATTCGCACTTCGCAGTTTTGGGCGGCTATAGTTTTAACGTCGTTTAGCGTCAAATCGGAGAATTTGATTACTTCGGCGAAACGATCAAACAGATGGCGGAAGCGGGCGAGTTTGCGATCCATCAGGGCCATGCCGATTATGCAGATAGAGGCGGGCGTCAAATCGTGCAGGTCGCGCAGGGTTTCCATAGCGCGGGGATCATGCAGCAGATAATCGGCTTCGTCCACTATCACCAGGCGCGGGTTTTTATCGAGCTGCTCCTTTGCCTGGCCGAATAGCGCTGAGGCGCGATATAGCGGCTGCTCGCCGAGTTCTTTCACCAGGTCTTCCAGGAACCAGCGCGGGCTGATAAGCGCCTTGGCGCGGAGGTAGATTGAGGCCGAGTTGTTCGCCTGGAACTGAACTGCGGCCTCGGTCTTGCCCAGGCCTGGATCGCCGAATACCAGCGCCATGCGATTGCTTTTGCGTTCCAATGTGTGGATGCGATTGAGGGCGGCAGTTAAGGCTTTGACGTTTGCGGTTGGTACATAGTTGGTTTTCATCTTTTTTGTTTCTCCTGTGCGGTTTTTTACGAATTATATGACCGGTAGAGCAGTGTGAATTCTTTGCTCTTTTCGTAGTCGGCCATAAAAGTTTTATCCTCATCGGTATTTGCGCCATGCTTAAGCAGCCAATCGTAGCGTTCAAACATTTCCATAAACAAAGGGCGCTCGCCTTCTTTGGGATGCGCCGAGGTTACGGCTACGGCGGAGGCTGGAATAGCGGAGACCCGGACCGCATTCACAGGCGCGGGGTTTGCCGGGATTCCGCACCAGGCTATTTCGGGCACCGGGGCAAAGCGTTCTATGGAACGCTCTTTGGTATCGGCGGTCAGCTTGCGCTGCATATGCTGCGCCATAGCCAGCGCAGTTTTATCTTTGGCGTCGCCGAAGAGCGTGGCCATGGGGTGAATTCTTTCCACGCGGGGCGCTTCGCAGATGAACTTGCCTTTAAGGTCGTATATCTTCACTTTGGTCAGATCGGACAGGCTATATTTCACCACCACTTCGGAGATCATGCCGTAGAGCGCCTCATTAAAATATTCCTGGCCGAACAAACGGACGCCGTTGCGGCCCAACCGGGTGATGTTCACGGAGAGCATCAGATCGTCCAGGTCGGAGATGTTAACGCCGGGGCCGCTGCCTTCGTCGAAAACTTGTTTACAGGTCTTGTTTTTAACGTAAGGATTCGGGCAACTGCCGGCATAGTCCAGCCAGATATTTATATATTCCTTAATCTCGTCAATATTGAAGACGTAGTTGTTATGGATGGCGCGGTGAAATTTTTCATTCCGCGCCATCCAGGCCGGTTTATCGGCGATGCTCGCGCCGGTGTAGCTTGGGATAAGGCGTTCGAACGTTTCGGCGAAATGCCGCCACCAGCCTTCTATCACTTTCGCCCGCGCGTTGTAAGGCTGCGCAAAGACCGGC
This sequence comes from Elusimicrobiota bacterium, assembly GCA_026388155.1. NCBI lineage: Bacteria > Pseudomonadati > Elusimicrobiota > Elusimicrobiota bacterium. Next base: position 157,484 of record JAPLKI010000018.1, on the reverse strand, counting down.
GCGATACCGAGCCGGCCGAAGAGGCCGTAGAAACCGCAGTCTTCAAGATTTTCATCAGCGGTAAAGAAACGACTGCGGAATGAGCTGCCGTTGTCCTGGTAGCAGACCTGGGGTATCTTGCCGAGGTTGATGATGGCGTTGCGGAGCGCGGAGGCTATGGCCTGGGTGTTTTCTTCGGGCATGATCTCGTAGCCGGCCAGGTAATAACTTTTCCAGTCGAGGTAGCCTATCATGGTGCAGCGGCAGGGTTTGCCGGTGTAGGGATTTATCATAAGGAAGTTCAGGCGATGGCCGTCGGCCACCAGCACCTGGCCGACTTCGAGCATGGCGGAATCGCGGCGAATGAACGGGGCCACTTTATCCACCAGGGCTTTGTGACCCTCACGGCAGAATACCCATAAATCATTATTGCGGGAGCGCAGCCATTGCGCGTACCGGCGGAAGGTTATTGGCGAGTGCGGCTGAATGCCCTGGAGGGTGAGCGCATAGCGCACCAGGTGAGCGGCTGATCCAACTGATGGCTTTTTGGGATTAAGCAGCAGCTTTTCAAACATGGATTTTTCTGCGGGGTTAAGCTCCGGGGCTTCGTTCGAGCCGCAGTTATAGAGAGGCACCAGGCGGGTCCAATCCAGGGTGTTTTCCATCGCGGCCTGCCAGCGGTACAGGGTTTTTATGGAGACTTCGCCGAGCAGGTCATGCACCGGGTGGAACGCGGCACCGGTGTTGTACGCGGAGATAAAACCGAAGTCCACCTGAGTGAGCGGCTGGTTTTTATGATGCGCGCGCCAGTTTTGCCAATGGCGCAAGAGGTCCAGGCGGGCAAGGGCTATGCGCTTGGTCTTTTCGGAGATGGAGGCGGCGCAAATGGGAACCGGGATGGTGTTGCCGGAAGGTGTGACAACCGACAGCCTGGTGCGGATGTCCTGCGGCAGCTGCTCCAGCACGTATAGCTTGGCACTGGCGTGGTTTACTGTGGTGGTCTCGGCCGGGAGCCAGTTTTCGCGCTGGGCGCGTTTGCGTAAGACAGGAACCGACAGTTGTGACATGCAACTTATTTGTTTCAGTGAATACATGCTTCTTTTCCCCCGTAAATTAATCCGGCGAAACTTCGTACATGGAACAGGCAGCGGCAAACAACGCGGCGCAATCGGCTTCCTTGGCGGCTTCGATGATTTCGTATAAAGCGTCTTTGTGGTCTTTGCCTTCGGCCTTAAGACGACGTAAAGCGGATTCTATTCCGGTGCGGTGGATATGTGCGACTAGTATCTGTGGAGGGATAGGGTCCATTATTATTTATCTCCTTTAAGGAGCCCGGCGGCGCGGTAGGCATCGGCCAGGCTGCCGAATTTTGAATAAAACAGATTGATGGAAGGCGCGTTTTTTGCGATCAGAATGTCGTGCCGGCCGGGCAGGCGGTGCAGGCGGTGCGCCTGGCGGCGGAGCCAGATGATAAGTTCGGGTTTGGTCCAGGGGGTGGGCATATTCTCCTTAAGACTTTTTGGCTTTCATTATGCGGGCGAGTCTGCCGGAGCAGAGGTCGCAGTTTTTGTTAAGGCGTCTTTCGTGGTGCGCTTTTTGCTGGTCACTTGTCCAGGCGAATGCGGTATGGCCGCAGCGATATTTCAGAGTGACGCAGTAAAGAGTTGCCATAATCCCTTTCCTTATATTATGCGCCGGGAGGGCCGAGTCGGATGAATCTCCTGTAGTATTGGGTATTTTTTATAAAGAGTTTCAAAAATCATCGAGTCCCCATAATTATTCGCATAAAATCCGAAAACTAAAGCTGCGGTTGAGCGAGATTCCCTGCGTCCATTTTTATTTAAATAGCTTTGAAAACAGATAAGCGCAGCTTCCAATCCATGTCTTATTGCGATTTTTTTAAACCGAAGATATATCTTGTCGTTTTGTGCGGACATTATTCTCTCCTCATATTAGGCGCGGGCGGCACGGCGGCGCTTGTGCGGCCAGAGTTGGGAGACCGACATTCCTAAGCGGATGGCGATCTCGGCCTTGATTCTGTTGCTGCAAGGAACCCCGGATATTACTTTCCTGACAGCGGTAGAACTGCATTTTAATTTTCTTGCGACATCAATCTGGCGTACTCCACAAAGAATCATCTGCGATTTTATTCTGCGCTCGTTTATTGGTAGGATATGTCTTGTTGCCATAGTTTGTTTTAAACCTCTATTGTAGTATACGAACTACACTACAATCTGTCAAGGGCCTTTTATGCAGACATTTATTCCACACGGGAAAAAGATACAGGAATTACGGAAAGCGTTGCCTGACGCGCCCTCTCAGGAAACATTCTCCTCTAAGGTTGGAATACATCGAATAACACTTGCGAATATCGAGACCAGCAAATACCATATGTCCTTCGAGCTTGCGAAAAAGATTGCATCGTTGTTGGGGGTTGCCATAACAGTTATCGCCGAAGAGAAATTTGCCGAAGTTAAAAAAAAGCTTCCTCCTGACGAGGATATACAGGAAATCGCCAGTTACTTTTTAGAGCATCAGAAGGAGAGAAACCTTATCCTTGGATATATTCGAGGAGCTAAGGGGAGTCAGGAAGCTTTTAAAAGATTTAAACAGCTTCATCAGCAGCCTAAACGAAAACCTGCTTAATAGATAAAAGAAAGCGATAGAAATAAACCTTGGGGGAGAATTGCATGTTAAATTTAAATAAAAAATTGAGTTTTAAAGATATCGTGATCATTTGTGCTATTGCAGGAGCAATGCTCGCTGTTTTCTTTGCTGAGAAACCGTCCCCAATAAAGAAATTTGTTGATCTACAAAATATCTCCGCTGCAATGGAGGTAACTGATATCAATATCACAAATCTTTCTCCTGGAAAAAGAATAGAGGGGGTTGTGGCTTTTGACATAACTCCAATTCAAGCACGTGCGACTCTTTTTTCAGTGATTAAAGATCAGTGGGGCAAAATTTCAAATGAAAATAATTTTCAAGTTTGTCTTAGCCCAGGATCTTTGGAGTTTCAGGAATTGGGGATATATGCGGCGGTAGCGACATATGAAAAAGGGCACTTGGAAATAACTTCTATTCCGAATGATCAACAACTGGCCGAATATAATAAAACACGAAACGATGTCGAGTTAAATTTAAAAGGAAAGCCTTTTATCTATCAAGGTAAAATCCAGCATTATGACTATCCAGAAATGATCCGACCAGATCAACAGACATTCGATCGCTGGCTTTCAATTAAAGAGGAATATAAAGAAGTTAATGAAATACACAAATACCAGACATCGGAGAAAGAAATCTTGCCTATAATAGCCAGGCATTTGAATATATCAGTGAAAGAGGTAAAACAAAATTTAACCAAACTTGCTGATTATTATAGACCACCATTCGGATATCAGCAGGATTTTGTTTTGATTAATTAGTCCCCCCGACGGCCCATAAATAACATGAACTTAAACTTCGGGAAAATCCAGATTTGGTTAGGAGTTTTGGTCCTCTTTCTTACGGCGGTCGAGCTCGTCAAGAAAATCTTTGAGTTCCATTTTAAGCGAAACTCTGATAAGAAGACACCACATCCACCCGACCAGGATAAGACAGCCGGAATATACGATTACGTCAAAGAACTTGGCGAAGACTTCATGATACATAGAAACCTCCTATGGAAACGCGGAATATCCGACCCTTACTGTTTAAATTGTTTTCAGAAAGAAAAGAAGCTTGTCCAAATTCAAACCGGATATTCAGATTACCGTATTAGTAAAGATGAATCTAAAAGTTATCCGTATTGGTTCTGTCCGGCATGTGGTAGCAGGCCTAATATTATTATGCGGCCGCGCTGGAAAAAGAAGAAAGAATAGTTCCCCCCGACGGCCCATAACCGACGGGGAACTGTGTTTTTGAATTGTCAAGGATCAATAAAAAACCACGGCGGCTTTCCGCTGGGGGTTTTAATTTAATCGAAAAGACTGCGGCTTGAAATAAGAGATGGTCCGTCTACAGTTTCATGTGTAACCTCCTTTCGTATAACTTCCGACTCTTTCAGCTTTGCCCAGGTCTTCATCTCGCCTTCAGGGCAGCCTGGGGTCCAGCAGGTGAAGCTGAAGGTCTTGCGCTGGCCGGGGATATGGCTGGTCTCGGCCAGCTTCGGGCGGCTGCAGGCTTTGCAGATGGGGGTTTTAAGACGGCGAGCAAGAGCGCGCGGGGTGCGGGAAAGGGGTTTCATTTTTTATCTCCGAGGTATTTGGCTGCGGTATTTTCGATGTCTTTGAGTTCGTCGGGCTGAAGTTTAAAATATGGCCGGGCTACTATTTCGCCTACGGCATAACTGTTTAATTTTGTGGGACGACCGTCGAATTTGCGGAAGTCGGAAGTGGCGGCAACCTGGCGGCGCCGGATGAAGCCGCCGAACTGGTGGATGGCGGCGTAAACTTCATTAGTGCCGGCCATAGCATAGTTGTTGCCATAGGCTTTATGGACGGAACGCATAAGCCGGCCTTTAGCTATAAGCGTCTGGCCTTTTCTTTTTAACGCGGCGGCGGACGGCACCCATTTGGGGCGGCCACCCTGCTGGAAGTTCTCCATGGTGGAATCCCACAGGATATCAGCTATCTCGCGCATGAGCGGGCGGGTGTTCTTCAACTTTTTATGGATTTCGGCCAGACGTTTTTGAACAGGGCCGAGGTCAACGGAAATCTTGATCATAAAAATAGGCCTTGAAATCCTGCCGGCCGGGGGCTATAATATACCCAGGAGACGACAGTAGGAAAATCGGCGTTGCCTACGGCGTGGTTAGCGGACTTGTCCGAGATCCATGGTATGAGGGGAAGAGCCGTCCCTCCGTCTTCTAAACTAAATGAGCGTGGCTTCGTAAGGAGCGCGCTCATTTTAATTTACCATCCAGCAAAACATAGCGGTCCTCAGCCAGGTTATAGGCGTTTACATCGGATACCGTCTTAAATAAATTGGCCGGGGTTTGCATTTCGCGCAGATTATAATTTACCTCAATCACGATCTTGGTCGCTTTAACCTCGGCCGACTTTACGACGTAAAGGATGTTCTTATTTATTTTGTCGTAGAGGACCGCTTCATAATCAGAAATATAACCCGGCAATTTTTTTAATTCCTCAATAGATATCGCCTGGCCGGATTTTTGTTTCGCGGGGCGCTGAGCGTGAAGTATTCCTTTATCGTTGGCGATTATCAGCGGGCTTTCGGGTTTCAGGTTTAATGCTGTTAGTTTGTCAAAGACAACAGGTTTCATCCAGCCGATAGTGGCGGCAAAACCGTTTGTGCTATTGCGCGCCAGGATGCCATCCACCCAGGTTGGCCACATCTCGGCCGCCAGATTATTCTTTGCCATATCCGCGAGGAAGGTGCGACGCAAGGGGTCGGGAAGATCTTCCGCTTTCTGCCAGGTCTGCGCATCCAGATACCAGGCTTGGCCGGGGTTATAATCCCATCCGGCGCCGGTGGAGACTTTTTCTCCGGTGACGGGGTCGGTATAGGTGGAACGCTGCGCGCCTATCTTTTGCAGTTCAGCGCCGGGCTGGTTGTAGGCAATTTTCCCCACGGAGGATTCCACTTTAAGGCCCAGCTTGCGCACCTGCTCGGCGGTGAGCTTGCGCACGGTGCAGCGGCAGCCCCAGTCCAGGGGCGGCCAGAAGGTATTCCAGAACGGATCATCCCAGCGGAATACTTTACCGTTCAGGGCGCGGTGCGAGGGGCGGGTGTGCGCATCCAGCACGCAGACGAACTGCCAGTAGGGACGCTCAGGGGCGGATTCAACAAAGTCCTGGTAACGGGCGGCAGACTCGGCTACAGACATATTGGCCCGGTAGATTAATTCCAGGCGGCGCGGGCTGCCGAGCTGGACCACTTGTTCCTTGCCGGTGTCTGGGTTGGTCATTATCTTCTTGCCCCACCAGCCTTTAGCCTGGAGAGTGGGTTCTATGGTTTTACGGAATTGCGAGACGGTGAGGCCATTCTTCATACCATTCTGCACGGCGGAGTGAATATCTTTCAGCAGGTCCACCTGCATGGCTTTGGCGACGGTGAAGGCTTTGGCGTGGGCGTCCTGCCATACGTCATACCAGTTGAAGGCAGGGTGATAGTCCGTCTGGCCGGCCAGATAGCGGAGCGCTTCTTTGGGCTCTAGGCCGATGGCGTAGTGCAGGTCCGGGACTTTGGGCATATTAAGCTTTGTTGGCGGTGAGACGGCCCCAAATCTCTGAGACGTAAATTGCGCGGGCAAGCGTTTCCTGGAATTTTTTGGTGTCCATCTCGGGATAGGCGGCGATGAGGCCGGATTCCATTGCCTGGTAGTCGCCGGCTTTTATGGCTTCCAGGACCGGGGCGAGAACACCTTCTATCTGTGCCTGGAGAGCTGCCGGGTCAAGTTTATCGGCCGCGGCGGTGATGGGATCCTCTACTTCGGCCTGCTGCGCGGCCGGGGCTGGGGCTTTGCCGGCGAAGGGGGTTGCGTTGGATGGTTGCGCGGCGCCGGAGTATCCTGGCGGGTCTATCAGGGTGAAATCTTCCGGCTTCAGGTTATACTCGCGCTGGAAGTAGACCGGGGTAAATTTCACGCCGCAGTCGGTTAGGACTTTGTCGCGGGTGGCCTGGTCCATGTCAACGTCTTCGGGGGCGAACATGGAATAGACGGGAACGGGTTCGCCGGGGAAGTTTAACTCGCAGGTCCAGTTGATTAGCTGCTGGATGGTCTGCTCCACAACCTTTTTATCGCTGGTCACAATATCGCCGCGTACCTCCATGTGGGTTTTGGCGGCGGCGTAGCTGCCTTTATCTCCCACGTCGGTAGTGAGGGTTTGGCCGAGCAGGCCTTTTGAGATGGACTTTTCGCAATAGACCAGGTAACGCTCATAGGCGTCTATGGAGCCGCCGGAGGCTGCGAAGTCTTTTATCTCAACGGAGGAATCATCGGGTATTACGGCAACGGCGTCCTGCACCATATTCTCCAGCTTGTAGAGCAGGTCGTTGGTGTCAGCATCACCGGTGCCGCGCGGGTTTTTACCTATCACGTGCGGCATGCCGTATTTTTCTATGAAGATGGTCCAAAACTTCAGGCCGCCTTTTTTAAAGGTGGCGGGCCAGAAGATGCGGCTTAAGACAGGCTCGCCGTAGGGGTTTTCATAACTGGCTTTATGCGAAGCGAGCAGGAATTTGCGAGGCGGCAAAATCTCACCCAGGGGATTTTCTTTACTGCGGAACATGAGTTTATCGTAACCATCGAAGCTGAACCAGGCGCAGGGCTTTTTCTGCACGGAGACGGGGCGCACCAGGTTATCCGCGCCGATGTTCCAGACTATTTCGAGCACGGAGTAGCCGAAGAGCGGCGCCTTTAAGATCTCGGCGACCAGGCGCGGCATATCGAGAGCGTCGAGCATATCCTTGACGAACGCGGCGGAGCGGCTCTGCGCTTTGCCGTTGTCCACGGCCCAGTCGAGCGATAGGACGCCGGCGGCGCGGGAGTCGGCGCAGCCGCCGACATGGTCGTCGGCGAGGAGGTCGGTATAGACGCTGATGTCTTTACCCATGCGTTTTAGCACGGGGTCGGGGTTGGGGAGCGGCATACCAGCCGACAGATAGAAATCGAGGCTGCGCTCGCGGGAGGCTATTTCGCCGGGTCGGAAAGAGGGGACGAAAGCCGGAAGGGATTTGCAGACTATGCGCTGAAACCGGCGCGGGTTGGGGGCGCGGTGGTTGGTCTTTTTTGGGGACATGGTTTTCTCCGTTTTTACCGGGTTTTTGGGAGCCGGTCAGTCAAAGTTAATTAAAAATAAAAATATTGCCGAGTTTCGGAACCTCTAAAACCGGGGCATTGCCATATGCCTAATATTCATTTGGCTCGCATAAAATAGCGTTCAATCCGCATTTTTAGACTGCCGCGCCTGTAGAGGGACGGCTAAAACGCTCCTGGGGCATTTGTGAGCGTTTTAGGATGTTTCAAAAACCGCTCAAAATTGACCTTTTTCGCCGTTTATGGTCCGGGCGCATTAAAAACAGGCCGTTTTCCTGCTTTTCGTAGCCTTGCAAAATCTTTGAGTCCTGGTTGCCTGAACCTGAGGCTAAGTGTATGGGGCCTACGCACTTGCTGATGGCATGGGCGGCCAAAGACATAGCCCAGAAACGGTCCCCATGGCCGTTTTCACTAGCCTCAGCGTCAAAACGGATATGATTTGCCTTGGTGACTATCTTTTTGACCGAATGGAGATCCTCGCGCAGCTCAAACTGGTCCGGGATATGGATGGCGACGTCTTCAAAGTAGGGATGCAGGCCATAGGCGAGTTCTTCTTTTACGCCTTCGTTAAACGTGATAGGCTCAACCTTGAACTTGCCGAAATCGTCCTGTGCTTCTTCGCCGAGCTGCATCCCCAACCCGGTGGCGTCTATGCAGCCCCGGCGCAACTGCGGCAGTTTCAGGAGCCAGTAGAGCTCCTCCTTCATAAACTTAAACTTCTGGTTCTGCATAACGCTCAGCCAGCGCAGCCAGAGCATACCGCCGTATTTTTGCAGGATAGCGATAACGGCCAGGTGTTTTTTGCGTGCTACGTCGAAGCCCGCATAGAGATCTCCCGGCAGAGTCAGCAGATCGCGCTTGTCCGAGACCAGGCAATCTTTGAATTCGCAGGGGCGGATAAGATTATATGGCAGAAAGGAGGAAGCGCTGTCGGTGGCAACTACGCAATATTCCTGCTGCCAGGTGTCTTCATCATCACAGTCCTGATGCTCGGCTTCTATCCAGGCGTCGCGCTCCGCTTTGGTTAGAACATGGCCGACGATTTTGTCGGCCAGGCCGTCTTCCACCGCTTTGAAGATGGAGACTGTATGCAGACTCCAGTTAAGCCGGCCTTTGCGGATGCTCTCGATGAAGCGGTTGAAGCGGGTGCTGGTGCCGTTATGAGTAGAAAGGATCCTGAGCGGGAAGCCCCAGGTGATACAGGGCTTGGCGGCTTTCCACATTTCGTCGGCATCGTCATGGTGGGCATATTCGTCCAGGATAACTTTGCCGCCTTTGGAGCGGAATGCCTTTGGGTTGGAGGTTAAAGCCGTGATGCGGCGGCCGTCTTTAAATTCCAGGACCCGGCCTTTGATGCCTTTCTTTTCGTCCAGGATAATCTCGCCGAGCATTTGCGCGCCGGCATTGAAAATTTTTGCCCACTTTTCGCAATAGAGGATATATTCGCGGCCGGCGGATTCGTCGGCGGAGGAGAACCAGACGCAGGGGACAGCGCCTTCAACGCAGTCGCGCACATCTTCATAACTCTGGACGTAGGTAGCGCCTATGCGGCGTGATTTTTCCCAAATCTTAATCCTGGACTTATCCTTTAGCCAGGCTATTTGATAGGGGAGGAAATACGCCGCTGGTTTCATTTGACGGTACCGCCGGGTTGCGGGGCTTCCTGTGGTTTAGTGGGGTCGGCCGCGGCTGGTTCATCGGAGGTCTCTCCCGTGAGCTGCTCGTTAATAATCCGGGCCATATCTTTGACCAGGTCTTTGCTTTTGCCGGAGTCGGCGCCGGAGAGTTTTTTTACAGCATCCTCGTAATCTTTAACCTTGTAGATATTGGGGATTATGCGGGCTATGGTTCCCAGGCGCTTTGGATCTATTGGATTGCTAGCTTTTAGATCCTCGCTGACAGATTTCATGAGGGCGCGGCAAAACTCGTACATTTCCTCATGGAATTGCTGGCGGCTGGACAGGTAAGCTTTGCGTTTGGCGTCCCAGCTGCCTTCTTCTTTCCAGAGACGTACGGTTTTCTCGCATATCTTGAGACGCACGGCAATACCATCAACGCTTGTTTGCTCTATGGTAAATAAACGCTCAGCCTCGGCAAAAAGAAGGTGTTTTTTACTCATTTTCGCCCAGCGCCTCCTCAAGAGCCTTAATCCCGGCTAGGCTTTTAACCAGGTCGGTCTTCAACTCGTGCAGGCGCTTGGTGAATTGGAGCACTTTGGCGGTATCGGTGCGTAAGATGGGGTCTTCACCATAGACTGGCAGTTCAAGCCGGATAAGCAGTGTAATGCCGGCGGCCTCTTCGCGTTGCCTTAAAGCTTTGCGGCGCAGCAGGGCAAGATCGTTGCGCATCTGGATTATTTCGGGGTTCATTTGTCGCTCCTGATCATCGGGCAAGACTGGTTGGTGTCTATTTTCTGCTCTATGCGCGCCAGTTGCGCGCCATGGTACTGGTCATTTTCCAGCAGGCCTTTCAAAACTTCGTTCTGCTGGCACCATTGCTGGCGCACCATATCCAGCACATTACTCCAAATCTTATTGGTATTCTCAAGCGTCTGGGCGGCCTGTGTGCTGTTGGTTTTAATCATCTCGGCGGTATAGGTTTTGTTGTTTTCCAGCATCTGCGCCCAAAGCTTGTTCTGGCCGCGGTTATGGTAAAACCAGGCGGCCAGGACCGCTACGGGGAGTCCCCAGTTCTTTATGCCTTCCAGCCAAAAATTAAAATCGCTCATTATGCCTCCAGGAAAATTTTGTCATACCGGAAATATCATACTCGGTAAAGAGTCTTTCCTCTACTAAACCGTTTAGTAGAGATGGGATTCACACTTCTGCTATAAAATCCTTGGCTGCAACAAAAAAACGCGGAAATTGACGGAGAAACGATGGCAAGGCAGGCTGATGACGGGCAGGCGGTACGGACGATGGTGGTGGCAATGTCTATGGGAGGACAGGGCCAAGCGCCGGAAATTATCCAGCTTCTCCCATTCGGGGAGCATAAAACCGACAAAGGCATGGTTATCCTGGACAAGGCCGGCGCCGACATGGTGATGGATTTTTACAAGGCCAGCCAGACCGACCCGGTTATTGACTATGAGCACCAGACACTGAGCGGCAATGAGGCGCCGGCTGCCGGTTGGGTGACTGAGTTGGAAAATAAGGGTGCGGACGGCATTTGGGGAAAGGTCTCCTGGTGCAAACGCGCCGCCGAGATGCTTAATAACCGGGAATACCGCTATTTATCACCGGTGTTTTTGCGCGATAAAAAGAACCGCGTTGTGAAGTTTTTGCACGCGGCGCTCACCAACACCCCCGCCATTGACGGAATGGAGCCTGTGGTAGCCAAGCAGGAAGTAAACGGCGGCAACGCCGCAACCAAGAAGGAGGAAACCATAAAGATGGATAACATACTTAAAGCGCTGGGGCTTGCCGCCACGGCGACTGTGGATGAAGCGATAGCCGCAATAACCAGCCTGAAGGAAACCGCCGGGAAAATTCCGGTGGCCTGCAAAGGCGTGCTGACCGCTCTGGGACTGACGGACGGCGCGAGCGAGTCGGAAACCGTGGGGACCATAGTGGCCATGAAAAGCGGATCCGACAAGACATCCGAACTGGCCGCCCGGGTAAAAACCCTTAGCGATAAACTGGCCGCGCGCGATGCGGATGAGTTGGTGCAGGTGGCTTTGAAGGCCGGGAAGATTTCACCCGCGCAGAACGACTGGGCGAAGAAATACGCCGCCGAAGACCCCGAGGGGTTTAAGGTATTCGTGGCTAAAGCGCCGGTGGTGGTGCCTATGGGGAACGAGCATAAAGAACCCGCCCCTGAGCCGACAAGCCAGGAGCTGACCGCGGCTGAAGTAGTGGCCTGCAAGCAGCTCGGCATAAGCGTTGAGGACTTCAAGAAGCACAACAAAAAGGCCTAAAGCCTGAAACGGTCTCCGAGGCTGAAGCCGGGGAGATTTTCGGAATATTAAGGAGGAAGAAATATGAGCGAATTAGATCAAGAAAGGGATACCGCTAAACGCGCGGGCAAGATAATTGTACGCGGCGCGGCGGCTGAAGTGAGGATATTTGCGGGTTCCATGGTAGCCAGGAACGCTTCCGGCTATGCGGTGCCTGCCGCCGATACCGCCGGGCTGGTGGTTGAAGGCCGCGCAGCCAAGACAGTGGATAACTCAGGCGGCGAGAACGGGGATTTGCAGGTGGAGATAGAACAGGGCGTCTTTCTCTACGACTCAGCCGGATTGACCGAGGGCGACGCCGGCAAGGAGTGCTACGCGGCTGATGACCAGACCGTGAACCTGGACGGCGGGACCAACCACGTGTTTGCGGGCGTCATAATGGAAGTGGTTTCCGCCGATGAGGCGTGGGTGAAGATGGGCATGGCGATACGCGGCGATAAAGGCGACCAGGGAGATCCCGGTTCAGCGGGAGCCAAGGGTGACAAGGGCGACGCTGGCGACCCCGGTTCAGCGGGCGCCAAGGGCGACAAGGGTGACAAGGGCGACCAGGGAGATCCCGGCGAGTTCACGGAAGCGGCTTATGTTGGCGCCGTTGCTTCGGACAATGCCGGCACCCAGGGCATAAGCTACGTCCAGATGGATGTGCAGCGCATCGCTACGCTGGCCGATGAGAACAAGACCCAGCTCAACGCAGTCATAGCCGCGCTTAAGACCGCCGGCCTGATGGCTTCGGTGTAAACCAACATCCCAACAAGGAGGGATATAGTAATGATAATCAATAAAGACACATTGTCCGCGATATTCGCGGCGTTCAACACGCTGTTCCAGGAGGCGTTCACCGCCTACACCCCGCAGTTCCAGCAGGTGGCCATGGAGGTGCCTTCCACCGTTACCGAAGAGAACTACGCCTGGCTGGGAGCGTTCCCGTCAATGCGCGAGTGGATAGGCGAGCGCGCGTTTAAGAACCTGAAAGCCGGGAAATACTCGATAGTCAATAAAGACTTCGAGTCAACGGTTGAGGTGGACCGGAACGACATCAACGACGATAAGATAGGCATCTTCAAGCCGGTCTTCTCTGAGATGGGCCGCGCCGCGGCCGCGCATCCGGACGAATTGGTATTCGGCCTGCTGCCGCTCGGGTTCAGCGCTCTGTGCTATGACGGACTGCCGTTCTTCGGCGCGCATAAAGTGGGCAAGACCACCGTATCCAACATGGCTGTGCCGGAAACTAATCCGGGTAATCCCTGGTTCCTGCTGGACACCAGCCGCGCTGTGAAACCGCTGATATTCCAGAAGCGGCAGGCGGCGCAGTTTGTTGCGCTGACTAATCCGGAAGCCGAGCATGTCTTCAAAACCAAGAAGTTCCTGTACGGTGTGGATTCGCGCGATAATGTCGGGTTTGGCCTGTGGCAGATGGCGTTCGGTTCCAAGAAGGCGCTTGACGTTACCAACTATGGCGCCGCACGGGCGGCCATAGGCGGCGTTAAGAACGACGCCGGCGTGCCGCTGGGGCTGAAAGGCAACCTGCTGGTGGTGGGGCCGTCCAATGAAGCGGCCGCCCGCAAGATCTGCTATGGCGAGAATCTTGTCAACGCGGAGAGCAACCCCTGGAAGGGTTCCGCCGAAGTGCTGGTTTCACCCTGGCTGGACTGAGGATCTGAAAGATGGATTACTGTGCCGCGGAAGATTTAACCGAGCGATTGTCAAATGATGAGCTCATCCAGCTCACTGATGACGCCAATACCGGCGTCGCTAATCAGGACATAATCGCCAAAGCTATCTCCGCGGCGCAGGACACCATTAACGGATACCTGCGGGGGCGCTATACGGTGCCCCTGGTATCCGTACCAGGCATAATCAAAAATCTCGCGCTCGATTTAACGGCCTATAAATTGTTCAAGCGGCGTAATCAGCAGTTTGATATCGGGGCCCGCGAGCTGATGTATAAGCAGGCTATCAGCCAGCTTAAAGACATTCAGGTGGGCATTATACAGCTGGAGACCAGCGACCGGGCGGCGCTGCCGCCGGCTTCGCTGATGAAGACCAACAAGCGTCCTTCGGACAGGATATTCAGCAAGAGGAAGCTGGAGGAATTTTAGGAATGTATAAAGGGGCAATACTAACCCGCATCCTTAAAATATCCGGTCCGGATGGAACTTTCGGCGGATGGGAGAGCTGGTCCGGTTTCAAGTGTGTAACCATAGAACCCCCCTGGGAAATGAACGCTGTAGGTTATTCTTGCATTTTCCCAGGCATATATATCTGTAAAAACCTGTGGTCTAATGCACACCAGGCGTTTCTATATCACGTTCTTGGTACATGCCGCCGGGAGAATGTGGAAATACATTCGGCTAATTGGGCGGGGGATAGGCTTAAAGGAAAAGTCAGCCAGTTGTTAGGTTGCATAGCCCCAGGGAGCAGCATTGCAGATATAGCGCTCCCCGCAAGTTTCGGAAAGCCCGCCGGTGCAAAGCAGCTTGGCGTTACCGATAGTAAAAATACACTGGCTGCTCTTATGGCCGATATGAACGGAGAAGATTTCCAGCTGACAATAAAGGAAGCCTGAATATATGCTTGCCGAGATAGAGAACGCCGTAATAACCAGGCTGGCCGAGAAAGCGCCTACGCTTAAACAACTTGATACGGCCAAGAGCGAAGTGGTACTGATAAACACACCGGCCTATACCCTGGCGATTTTAAAGGGCACGGCGGAACCTATTACACAGTCGGAGAATACGAAACAGCATATTAATCTGTCTATCTGGCTGGCGTTCAAGAACATCAAATCCGATAAGGATCGCCGGCATGGCGCTTTCCCGGTGGTGGAAGCGATAGCGCAGATATTGCTGGATCAAAAGCTCGGGCTGGAAATAAAGGGACTCAAATATACCGGATTTACCGATGTGACCGACGAGGCGGAACGCGCCGGCGGCATGGCGGTTTACCAATTGGATTTTAAAACCTGGTATGTGGTTTCCAAAATGGACGAAGAGGGAACACAGGCGTTGTTATCGGTGGGGCTGAATTACCTGCTGAACGGGAGCACAACCGCTGCCGCACAGGACGTAGTAACACTTCAAACAGGAGGATAGTAAAAATGACCATAGCATTTGACGGAATACCCAGTAACATTCGCAAACCAGGCAGATACATAGAATTCAACACGCGGCTAGCCGGCGCGGGGCTGCCTTCCGGCGACCGCAAGTTGCTGCTGATAGGGCAGAAGACTTCTGCCGGTTCAAAGGCGGTGGAAGTGCCGGTGCGCGTGTATTCAGAGACCGAGGCAATAACCTACTTCGGCGCAGGGTCAGTGGCGCATCTGATGGTAAAAGCCGCGTTTAAGGCTAATCCTTACGCCAATATAACGGTGATAGCGCCTGCCGATGGTTCGCAGGCTGTCGCCGCCACCTCAGGAAGTCCATGCGTCGGTACCGCCACCGGTCCCGGTCTGCTGACGTTTAAGATAGGCAATGTGACCACCGAAGTCCCCATAGCCTCCGGAGATACCGCCACTGTAATAATGACCGCGTTAAAAGCTGCATTGGATAAATATGTGGATCTGCCAGTGATAGTCACCATGGATATCCAACATAATCTTGTACTGACGGCACGAAATACCGGCCTTCTGAGCAACACCATCGGGTTATCCGCAGAAAGCACCGCGCCCGGAGCCACTGTTACGGTGCAGGCCATGAGCGGCGGCCTGGTGGATCCGGACATCGCCAACTGCCTGACCGCGGTGCATGCCACGCGCTATCACAGAATAGTATGCGCCTATAATTCCTCAACGGCGCTGGGTAAGCTGAAGACGCATATGGAGCTGGTCTCCGGACCGCTGGAACAGCACCCCGGAATCGGCGTATATGCCTACATAGGCGCGGTGGCGGATGCTTTGACGCTGGCCCTCAATTACAACACTTCAGGCCGGATGCAATGCGCGCTTTTGAAAGGCGGAATAAGCCTCTCCTGGGAACAGGCGGCGGCCATGGGTGCGGTGGAGATATCAGTTTCGGATCCGGCGCTGCCCTTGAACGGCTTACCGCTTACCGGCATAGCCGCGCCGGCGACTGCCGACCGGCTTACCAGGGCGGAGCAGGAAAGCTGCCTGGCGGCCGGTGTGACGCCCCTGGAAGTGAATGCGAGCGAAGAGGTGACGATAGTGCGCTCCATTACCACCTATACCACAAACAGCGCCGGGGTGGCCAGCAGCGCGCTGCTGGATACCACCACGGTAGACTCGCTGGATTATATCCGCGAAGCCGCTGCGACCAGGATAGGGCTGCGGTTCCCGCAGTCGAAGTTGAATGCCCGCGTGGCTAAATCGGTGCGCACGGAACTGTATTCGATGCTGAAGGACGCGGAAGAGTTGGAAATAGTGCAGAACGTGGACGCCAACGCCGATGCGCTGATAGTGGAGCCTGACGCCAATATTGCCGGACGCCTCAACTGCGTTATCCCGGCCGCTGTGGTGCCCGGCCTGCACGTGTTTGCCGCCCGCATAGACCTGATACTTTAATACGGCGCCGGGGCGGCCGGTGTGCGGCCGGCCGCTCCGGACATAATAATGGGAGGAACAAATGAAAGAATACGCGAGTGCGATAGTTTTGGAAATCAACGGCAAGAAGATAGACGATTTTAAATCCGTAACCGAGAAGAAACGGACCATCCGGAAAGTGGTGAAGCTGATGGGCGGCATCGGAACAGCGAATGTCACACCCGAGCTGGGGGCGACGGTGGAATACGTCGTTCCGGACAGCAAAACGCAGTTTGACTTTGACTCCGTTAAAAACGGCACGCTGACTATCACCTACGAAAGTGGCGCCCGCGTTATTTATACCGGCATCACCACGCTTGAAATAGGCGAAGCTAAAGCCGACGGCGAGAATGAAATAAACAGGACCATTGACTTCGCGGCCACAGGCCGGAGGCCGGAATGACCGGTAAACTGCCCATAGGGCTAGAGTTCGCCGGCAAGCGGCACCAGGAGTTCGAGTTGCGGCCGCAGCTGGTGGAGGATGCCGTGCTGATCTATGAAGATCCTGACCACGGTGCGCGCGCGGAGAAAAACAGCTATTTCGCCGGGGTCTGCATTCTTGCCCGCCGGCTGAATAAACTCGGCGACATCCCCAAAGAGTCTATCACCCCGGACTTAATAATGAAGATGGACGCCGCCGATATGGCGGCTATCCAGAAGACCGACAGGGGGCAGCTTCAGCCGAAGCCATAGCCGGAAAGCGCAGGTACGCCGTAAATTGATCCTGGCCTTGATGAAGCTGAGGTTCAGCTATACCGAGGCCCTCGGCCTTCGGGAGGATGAGGCGTACCTTTACCTGGACGCCTGGCAAGAGTTAAACAATCCGGAACCTAAAACCATAGTGCGGAAGAAAAAAAAGGCATAAAACCATGGGCGAAACGATGAAGGTGGCGCTGACTTTCACCGCTATAGACGCGGCCAGCGGCTATTTAGCCGACATGGAGCGCCGTATTGATTCGCTTGGAGAATCCGGCAAGAAACTGCGCGGCGATTACGACGCCATGAAAAGCCATTTTGCCGAGGGGCTGAAGGGGTTTGGAGTGGCGTTTTCCACTATGCAGTTTATGAAGCCGGGCATCGAGGCCGCGGCTATGTTGGAAGCCTCGGGATTATCTGTGAAAAATTCGCTCTGGGAAAGCGGTAAGACAGCCGCTGCCATGGGCGCGGAGTTCACTAAAATGCGGTCCACCGCGCTTTATCTTAGCGCGCATTCACCATTCGGAGCGCCGGATATAATGCGCGCGGAACAATTACTGCTGGAAAGTGGGTTTAAGCCGGGCGAGATAGCGGGGCAAAATGGCCTAGCTGCATCAGTATCCGGCATGAGCCAGTTGAGCGGCCAGAGCATGGAAGAAGTGCGGGACTTGGTTGATATTTTTCATCAACAGTTTGGCGCCAACTTAAAAGAAATTAATTCCGCATTTGACGCTATAGCTCAGAATGGATTGGAGGATAAACTACCTTATCTAACCTCTGGTTTATTAAGTGTCGGCACCCGTGCATCGGATATGGTAATACCGTTGAAAGACGTTGTGTCAACATTAGGCATGATGCATACGGTAGCGCGAAGAGCCGCACCCGCTTTGGGTGAGTTTTTAAAATCCATGCGGCCTGATGCTACCAGTCACGAGGCTGTTATGATGCGCGACATTGGGTTTAATGGATACAACGCGAAGGGAAAATTTATCGGATTTGAAGCTATACAGAAGGAGCTGAAAGAAAAATTCGGCGGATTTAAAACTGATCTTTTACCCCTGCTTGAAAGGGTATTTGGCGCCGGAGCTCCGGTAGCTAAAGCTTTAATAGACGCCAAACCATTAGCCGAGATTAACGCGCAGAATGAACGCCGCCTGAAATTTGAGGCGAAGTTGAAAGAAGTTAACGATGGGTTGACCACTTCTTACGAGGAGATGATACGGGCCATGAAGAACGCCGAAGGCTCGGTGTTCGCGCCGATAACCGAAATGCTGGCGGCCGGCGCACGCGGCGGCCGCGATACTTTTGTGTGGCTTGGAAAGCTTGCGGAGAATCATCCCGGAGTGTCAGCAGGAGTGGCGGGACTTGGCGGCCTGGTGGCCGCCGGCGGTGCGGCATATGGATTGTGGGGAATGGGTAAGGCTCTTATGGGTTTGAAATCCATAGCAACCGGGTTAGCTGGTGCCGGAGCCGCGGTAACTGCCGGGAAAGCTTTAGCGGGAACCGGGATGATGGGTGAGGAAATGGTGCTTGGCGGAACAGCAGCTGCTGGAGCCGGAATGGCGATAACTCTTGGAGATCTTCTAGCCATCCCATTGGCCACTTATGGGGTTTATAAAGGTGAGGAATGGCTTAACGAGCGGTTGCGCCGAATCAATTTTGGCGCGGCCGGAATACCTGGCGCCGACAATATTCATCTCTCCGATAAAAATATTCCTGAGATAAATATCAATTTCAACACAGACATAAAAGGAAGGGTTACGGCATCTACCGGACAGGGCGTTGACCTGAAAGTAAATACCAATAATAGAGGCAATTTCCATTATTACGATGAGAAACATCCATGAATGAAACCGACCCCCTCTATAAAGCCACCCTGGGCGGCATTCCCCTGCAATGCCAAACCACCGAAGACGGTTTTGAGAAAGCTATCTCCGAGTCGGAGATTCCTTATACCAACGGCGCACAAACCGAAGACCTCGGATTGAAAGCCCGGACAATAGGACTGCGCTGTTATTTTTATGACGAAAATTACAGCAACCACCAATCATTAATAGAACTTGCCAAAGAGTTCGACTTGCTTGCTTTTGTCCACCCGGTTTATGGCCTGACCAATGTACGCATTAAAAAACTGGTCGTTCACCATGATGACCAATCACGCGCGGCCGAGATTGACTTAAACCTGATTGAGGATGGCCAGGTGCAGGCGAATATAAAGCCCTGGCAGGACCCAAAAGCCGAAGCGGAAAAAGAATTTAACAACTCCGTGGCAGAGCAGAAAGCGTCCGTCCTGCAGAAGATCCTTACCCTGGGCGCAAAGCGCGAAGCGATGGCTGAAGCCGCTATAGAAAAATTCGGATCGTTTATGACCAGCGTGGCTAACCCGGCCAATACCCTGGCATCCCTGGTTGACTATGGCACGGATTTACCCGGCCGGTTTGTTGAGGCGGCCGCGCTGGCTGTTGAGCGTTACGCCATAGCCTACGAGACGCTGCGCGATGCGCCGGCGGCGTTCCAGGCGCAGCTTGCGGCCGCCCTGAAAGACCTGAACGCGCAGTTTGATAAATTCGGTGGGCAGGTGGACGCCGCCTCGGCCGCCAGGATGGGGCTTGAAGCCGCCGGTTTTTTCTCCGCCGACGAACAGTTGAGCCAAACAAACAACATCATGGACCAGGCCGCCGGGTTTGACGTGAACGGGAACCGGGTTTCCGTAAGCACGGACGACACATTGAATTCTAACGAGATAGAGACTATCCTGGCTTTAACCAACACCGCTATTCAGACCGCGGTTGAAGGCGATAGAGGCAATGATTCGCTTAAGCGCATGGCGGCTGTTCTATATAGCGCGGCCGCGCAACTGAAGAAGTCGGCCGAGAATGTGAAGGTGGTGCGTATTAATAACCCTACGCCGATACACCTGATTTGTCTGCGCTATGGGCTGCCATATAGCGCCGCGCCGCGCTTGCTGGCGCTGAACCCGCAGATAATGGACCCCAATAGGGTTTCTGGGGAGATATCAATCTATGCCTGACCAGATATCCCTGCTGATAAATAATGTCGAGTTATCCCGGTTCGCATCTTATTCTGTGGATGCTGACTTCTACCTGGCGGCCGACGCTTTCCAGGTTGAGACCGCCGGCGGTATAAGTGGAATAAAAGCCGGGCAGCGGGTGCAGTTGAAACTGAATGGGGTTGTGGAGCTGGATGGAATAATAGACGCCCCGAGGCGCACCGGTGGAAAAGGAAAGATTTCAATGAAGCTCTCCGGCCGGGACCTGGCCGGGCTATTGGTAGATACGCACTGCGACGGCTATGGCGATATTAAGAACGTGACGCTTAAAGCATTAACAGAAACGCTGATAAACAAAGTGCCGTTCATCCAGCGGAATAATGTGTTTTATCAGATCCCCAAAGATACTCCATCACTTACCTGGGAAACGGCATATGTGGAACCATGCAGATCTATTTTCGACGTACTCTCCGAGAAAGCCAAGGCCTGCGGTTTAGTGTTTTATGCCATGCCCGACGGGAAGTTTTATTATGGCAAACCGAAAAGCACAGGCGAGCCAGTATTCTCTATAGTCAATCGCAAAGATGGGAAAGGGAATAATTGTTTTTATTACGATTACGCTGAAGATCTCTCTAAACGGTTTTCCAAGGTGAGCGTGATTTCAAACGGCCAGGGGACAGATGCCAAAACCACCAGCCAGTTATATACCGCCGCCACGGTGACAGACAGCAGCTTTCCCTTTTATAAACCGTTCTATGCCATTGAAACCACCGGCGCAATGACGCCGCAGCGCCAGGCGCAGATGATAATGGATATGCAGCGGCGCCAGGGATTCCAACTGACTTATAAAGTGAAAGGACATACACAGAACGGGCGGAACTGGGCGATAAATGAACTCTGCTCTGTGGACGACCAGGTTAACGAATTGCATGGCATATATTTCGTCTATGGCCGGCGCTTTGCGCTGAGCAAGGAGGAGGGAGCATATACCGAAGTACGGCTCGGGCTCCCTGGGCTATTATGATCCGCGCGCTTATAGTTTCTGTGGCCGAGGGTGTTATTAAACGCTTCAGCGGAAGCTCCGCGCATGGCGCGCTGGAAAGCCGGGAGCTGTTCCAGCACTACGGTTTCACCAGCCGGGCGAAGGCGGGAGCCGAGGCAATAGTGCTGCGCGACGGAAATATCTTTATCAGCATAGCAGAGGATGATCGGCGTTACCGCCTGGCGATCGCGGAAGGCGAAGTGGCGTTATATAGCGACGAAGGGGATAGTGTGCATTTTAAGCGCGGCCGCGAGATTGAGATTACCGCCGGGACGAAGGTTAAAATTACCGCGCCGACTATGGAACTATCCGGGAATTTGCAGGTGACCGGCAGCGTATCCGACTCCGCCGGCAGCATGGCTGCCATGCGGCTGGCTTACAATCCGCATACACACATAGATCCCCAGGGAGGCGTGACCGGCGGCCCGGCACCGACCATGTGATGGATTTAAAAATAGATATTCAAGACGGACGCGGCACATTAACACTGGAGACAACCGACACGCTGTTGAACAATATTTTTATGTCATTGAGTATACCGCGCGGCAGCTGGTGGTTCAATCCGGAATTCGGCAGCCGGTTGC
The DNA here is from genome assembly GCA_026388155.1 of Elusimicrobiota bacterium. Taxonomy (NCBI): domain Bacteria; kingdom Pseudomonadati; phylum Elusimicrobiota; species Elusimicrobiota bacterium. The sequence goes on along the minus strand of JAPLKI010000018.1, from coordinate 135,925 downwards.
ACGAGCTGAACAGGGAAAAGGATGTGGCGCGCGTGGCAATGCTGGCCGTGACGTATGCGAAAGAGGCGTTGCAATGGCTGGTGGACGCTAATAAGGCATCGGCGGTGGATGCGGCTACTTCGCATGTGAAGGGCGGTCTGGTGCTTACTGTGACAGTGACCACGGCCGCCGGCGAACCGGTGACGTTTGAAAAATTTATACCAGTCGGAGCATAACTTATGAGCAGCTCGGATTTTGAAAAAGATTTTGAAACTATCCTGGAAGAGATACTGACCGATACGCGGAACCAGTATCCGGGAGCGGATACAAGCCAGGGCAGCCCGCTGTTTATGATGGCTGTTCGTCTGGCATCGGCCACATGGGGACTGCATAAAAAACAAAGCAAGATAGCCGAGCAAATATTCCCCGACACCGCTATTGACCTGCTGGTGGACCGGCATGCCTATTGCGCAGGGTTAAGCCGCGCCGCCGGTGAGAGCACTGAAAGCCTGGCCGCCCGCGTGCTGGAGAAGAAGCGTAAGCCGGGCGCCGGCGGCAATAAGGATGATTACGAGACCTGGGCTACCGAGGTGGACGGAGTAGCCGGGGCGCATTGCATTCCTACGCCGCGGGGCGCCGGTACCGTGGACGTGGTAGTGCTTGCCTCAGCTGGGGATAACCCACCTGTGCCGGCTCAGCCACTGCTGGATGCAGTTTATGCGCATATAGATGAGTTGCGGCCAGTAACCGCCGGAGATTTTACTGTTTTGGCGGTGGCGGTATTGTCGCCGGCGATAACCATGACAATATCCGGCAGCATTAACGCCGACACCCTGGCCGCGAATATCAAAAGCTATTGCGACACACTGAAATGTAAGGATACTTTGTTTCTTTCCCAGTTGGTTAATTTAGCGCTTGAACTCGGTGCCAATGACGCCGTGGTGACAGCGCCTATAGCGAATGTGACTGCGACGGATTACCAGGTGATCCGCTCCGGAGTGATAACGATAAACGTATGAATCAAGCGGATATCCTGAAATCCTTAACCGCGCCGGTGCCTCTGGAAGGTATTGTGGATGATATCAACATTATAGAAGGCGCGGCGCTTGATAGTGCGGAGGCCTCGGCGGAACAGTTACTGCAGGAAGTGTTGCCGGACCTGGCATTGATAACGATGTCCGACTGGGAACGGATACTGGGGATACCCACCAACCCGGAACTGACGCTGGTTGAACGGCGACGGGGTATACTGGTTAAGTTTTTTAGCCGGGGATTGAGTAAAACATTTTTTATTCAGTTGGCTGCGCTATTGGGGCAGACTATCACGATAGATGATGTTTCGACGCAATGGGAATGGATTGTCAGCGGGCTGGTTTCTTCCGATGATTTTGCGCGAGCCGGAGAAATATGCGCCGGCGAGAGATTAGGCGGTTCCTCAATGGATATTGAAACCATCTTCAACACCTTAAAACCGGCACATACACTGGTATCGTTTGAATATGTCAGCTAGGAGAATTTACAGGTACACAAGATGTACCGCTAAAGCATAAAGGAGAAAATATGATAAAAAAACTGTTGATAGCGGCGGTGTTCTGTTTTGTGGTAAGCATGGCGCAGGCCGCGCCGTACTTCAGGCTTATAGATATGGGCCATCCGCAGATTAATGCCGGTACGTCCATAGGGGCAAACTTCGTAAGGCAGACCACTATGGTAGCGCTTATTACGCATAGCCCTGCCGACGGTTACTTTCTTATTCCCGGTCTGGATTGGACTCCGCTTGCAGCGGGTGGAGGCTTTAAAGCCAAGGCTTTTCATCTTTCTGCAGGACCTTCCATGAATATGCTTCCGGCTATTAAATCAACGCTGGCCGCATTTGTGGATGCGGTTACTGCGCCGGATAAATATTCAAACCTAAAATCTTTACTCACCCCCGCTTCTTCTGCCAATGGTGATATCGTAGGGGCGCTGGGCATAAACCTGGAATATGATTTCACGGCTAAAGTTTGGAGCACTCCGCTCTTTGCGGGTATTCGGTGGAAATTCTAAGGAGGAAATCATGCAAAGCATAATCAATTTGGCGGTCGCACATATTGGGCTTTCAATTCTTGGAGGATCAACTATCGGCGCGGTGGTGCTTCACCTCGCTGCTCCTAAAATAACCGCCATAATCAGCACAGCGTTTGGAAAAATGTTGGGTAAGGAAATAGCTGCGGCCGAGACCATTAAGACCGGCGACCCGGAGATAGACGCCCGGCTCAACCTGATCGTGTTAATACTTATGGATGTGGCCAATCGTGCGTTGCCGGCCGCTCCCGGAGAGGATAAAAAGAAGTATGTAATGTCCTTCTTTGCAAATACCGGGTCGGCCATTCAGGCCATGATCAGCACAGCCATAGACCAGCTCTGGGCCACTATGAAGGAATCTATAGATAAAGGTCTTACGGCGCCTCAGGAAGTTTTAATAGAGGAAGCGGTAGCCAAATTAAAGACCCTGGCTCCTGTAGCAGCCGCAGCGGCCTCTGTAATCCCGCCAGCGCCGCCCACGGCGTAGGAAGCATAAAGTAAAGGAAAATTATATGAGTAAAACAGTTTTTGTTAATGCGGATAAAAGCCAGGGTAGACCGGGAACAATTATCACCGCGGAGTTCCTGAACGCGCTGAATAACCAGCGCCATAACGGTTTAAACCAGGACGGCGCCGGAGTCTTAGACTATGCGGAGGATACTGGGGCCGCCAACAGTTATATAATTTCGCTTACCCCCGCCCTGGCCGCTTATATCACCGGTATGCCTATATGGTTCAAAGCCTCCAACGCCAACACCGGCGCCGCCACACTTAACATTAACAACCTGGGTGAAAAATCAATAAAAAAATTAGACACCCAGCCATTAGCGGCTGGGGAAATTCTAGCAGGGCAAATTCTCTGCGTTGCCTACGACGGTACCAATTTTCAATTACTCTCCCGCGGGCCGTCGCAACATTCAGACGTTATTGTAAACGACGTGGAAAACGCTATAACCGGAACAGGCCAAACTTTATCCGATGCAGATCCCCAGCAACTTTCAAAAGCCATAGCGATTTATGCCGCCGGCGGCGATTTTTACACCGATAGCGGCGCGGCGGACGCTTATGTCCTTGCCCCTATTGGAAGCAAACAGACCCCTATTGCGCTGTTTATAGGCATGCGCGTCCGCTTTATAGCGGCCCATTCTAATACCAGCGCATCCACTGTGGCAGTAAACGGTTTAACGGCAACGGCCATAAAACGAGCGGATGGCAACACAGCGCTTTTTGCCGGTGACATAACCGCCGCCTATGAGCATACCTTGGTTTATGACGGCACGAATTTCAGGCTTTGCCTGTCCGAAGCTCCACAGTCCCGTGTCCATGTCTTTACCGAGTCGGGAACATGGGTTGTTCCCCTAGGGATAACTGTCGTGCATGTTCAGTTGGTGGGTGGTGGTGGTGGTGGTGGCAACGTATCAAACGTCGGAGGCGGAGGAGGCGGCGGAGGCGGAGGGATTGTTGTGCAGCATGATGTGGTTGTGTCACCAGGGTCAGTGACAGTAACGATAGGAGAGGGAGGAGATTCGGGGATTAACGGAGGCGATTCGATATTCGGCGCTGTAACAGCGCAAGGCGGGCAGAGCGGTGGAGCCGGTGTTCAAAACTGGGAGGTCGGTGGTGCGGGCGGGGCAGGTGGCAATGGTGGTTCAGGTGGCGGAGGAGGAGGAGGGGGAACGATTTATGCGAATTATCCAGCGGGAGCAGGTGGCTCAGGCGGTGTTGGATGTTCGGGAATCTCAGGCGGCGCCGGTAGTGGAGGTTCTGCGGGAGCAGGTGGCTCAGGCGGAAATGGAATTTTCACCACAATTTCTCAAGGAGAATTTATAGGCTTCGTGAACAGCGGCAATGGTGGTGCGGCGCAAACCAGTGGTGGTTCGCCTTGGGCCGGCTATGCCGGTGGTGGCGGTGGCGGCGGTGGGTATAATATTATTGGATTAATGGGAGTTGGCGGCAACGGCGGTTCTGGCGCTACAGCCGCTGGGGATGGCCAAACACCGGGTGGTGGAGGCGGAGGATGTTCGGGTAAGATTCAAGGAAACGGCGGTAAAGGTGGAGATGGTATCTGTGTAATCATGTGGTGAAAATATCCCAGTTTTTTAGCCCCAAAATTTAGGCCGAAAGAGAAAAGTTATCCACAGGCCACCAATTTTGCTTAAATATAGGTCTAAAGGCCTATGTTTTTCTCAAACCACCTGATACTTTTTCTCAAACTGCCTGATACGTTATAATAGGCAATGACGTTATAGAGGATATTAGCGCTGTTGAACTCTACATCCTCAAAGGCAGCCGTCAACACCTGGCTGCCCCAGAAATCAATTGCGGTAGCCATGGCGGGCATGGAATCATTAAAGCGCAGATCGGAAATGTTAAAGACCGAAGCATAGGGCTGGGAGGAATAGATAACCATGCCCGTGTCAGAGCCGCTGACACTGTTATTAGTCATGGTAATCGCGAGCGCCTTGCGGTACTCAAGCCACACGCCCAAACCGTCCACGCCGCCTGTTACGCTATTGCCCGAGAAGGTCAGGCTGTCGCTGTTTACGGCATAAAGCCCGAACCCAGCTTCATAATCCGTAGATAAATTGCTGTTTGTAATGGTGGTGCTGCTTGCGCCGGCTATCTCAACAGCGCGCAGGCCGGAGAAGGAAACGCCGTCGGCCGAACTGCCCGTGTCACCATAGAAAAGCGCCCCGCTGCCATAGTCGGAATAAGCGCTGCCCCCCCCGCTCAGGCTGTTTCCCACGCCATGCCGGTCAAAGAAGACACCGGCTGTCTGATAACCTCTGATATTACCACCACTACGTAACGTGGCGCTGTTATAGTGGCCGTCGGAGTAAAAACCGCGGCCGTAGCCAAAGATGCTAGTGTTTAAGATCAAGCTGTCGCTGCTTGAGTATTCGTCAAAATGCACGCCGTCGGAGTCGCCGGCAATATCACTAAGGGTAATAGTGTCCCCCCGGCCGGAATCCCATATCCCGTTGGAGTTGCCGAAAACAGACATGCTGCTGATGTAATTATTCGCGCTGGAACTGCTTATCACTATGCCGTTACCGTACCTGGTGGAGATGTTGCGGTAATAAGAATAGGGGGTGTTGCCATTGATGTGGTTGCCGCCGTAGCCCGAATCACGGATTCCGTCGGCATGCGCCTCAATAGTGATATTGTTAATGGTATTGTTGTGGCTGGCGCCGCTGATAACAACGCCATCGCCGTTGGAAAAAATATCGTAAACATCGTAGTTGGGGCGGCTGCCATTACCGGTGATAACATTGCTGCCGCCGCCAGAATCACGAATTCCGGCGCCGGCCGCCGAAATAATGACGCTGCTGATGGTGTTGTTGTAGCTGCCCCCGCTGATAGATATACCGTCGCCGCCGTACGAGTAGATGTCGTAGGTATGATAATAGTAATTATTGCCGGAAGAATCGTTGCCGAGGATGTGATTGCCGCCGCCGCCGAAGTCCCGGATTCCGGCTCCGTACGCTCGGATAGTAATATAATTAATAGTATTGCCCTGGCTGGCGCCGCTGAGAACGATGCCGTCGCTGCTGGAGAGTATGTCGTAAACCCCGTTATCAGTTCCATACCCGTAATTGTACGGGTTTCCGTTGCCGGTAATGGTATTGCCGCCGGCGCCAGAATCCCGTATTCCGACTCCGTCTCCTGACGACTGGATTGACATGGCGGTGATGGTATTACCGGAACTGGCGGCGCCAATGACGATGCCGTCGTTGCCGGCATAGATATCATAGATATGATTCCAAGGATAGGTGTAGTTATTGCCGTGGCCGGTGATGGCATTATAGCCAAAGCCCTGGTCCGAGATAGCGTCGGCGCCGCCTGTCCGTATAGTACAATTGGTAAGCGTGTTTGAGCCGCTCTGTGCGCCAAAATAGACGCCCGCCCCGCCGTCTTCTTCATTTATATAGTAACCGTTGGGGTCGTTAATGGTCACATATGAGAGGGTCACAAAGGGCGATGAGACCATCACTCCGTAAGTAATGGCATCGGTGGGGGAGATCCGGATATGGGAAAGGGTGACGGCTGGAGTCTTAATAAGAAACCCGCCGGTGACCGTGGGATAGGCGAGATTGGAGGCCCTGGCCGGGTTGGCCGCGATGGTGATGCTGCCGGCGCCTGTTATCTCTTTGCCGGCGACCGTGACTGTCTCATTATAGACCGGGTCGCCTGTCTCGTCGCCTAAATAGATATGAGCCGAGTAATCAATGGAGGCGGGCAGAGCGTCAACCGCCGACTGGATGGTGGAATATCCGCCGGAATTGACATAGCAAGGAACGGGCCCGCCGCATAGGGGCCACGTTGGCAGTGGCGTGGCAGCGGAAACTCCCGCCAGAAGCTGTGCGGCAATGCACAGCCCCGCCGCGGCAAAACTGCGTCCGATATGAGTATATGTCTTCAGTGATAGCATGCGCAGTTGGATCGAACCTGTCATCCTGTCAGAGAATGCCGGCGGCTAAGCCGCCGGCGCGAGTTGTTTGTTGCCTGCCTGCCGAACAGGCAGGCAACCGTTCCTAAAGACACTTGATCTGCCGCGGAGCATATAAACGCTTTACGGCACAGGCCGTCCGCGGAAAAGATTGCTGGCAGCGCTGCTTACTTTTTTGCCGGGGCCTGCTGAGCGGCAGGCGCGGCTGCAGGAGCTGGCTTGGCTTGCGCCGGGCGTGCTGCCTGCTGGGCGGCACGGAGCGCCTCAAACGACTGCCTGAGACTGTCCTGGTCGGCCTTCATGGTTTTCTTGTCGGTCTCAAGCTTCGCCTTGGCCGCGTCGCAGGCCGCGCCCGCAGTCTGACAGGCCGCTTTGGCGGCTTTCCTGTCCGCTATAAAGGTGGTACGATGCAGCCGCATCTGTTCCCTCGCGGTCTTGATCGCCGCGTGCTGAGCGGTCATCTCTTTAGTGGGCGCCGCTGCCGCCGGTTTGGCCGGCGCAGTCTGCGCCATAGCCGCGACCGACATCAACAGTACGGCCGCTACAATAAGGTTGGTTTTCATATTATTAATTTTTCCTCCATCATAATCTGTGCGAAAAAAATAATAGCAGTTTGGTTTTTTTAAAGTCAAGCGTTTTTTTCCAAAAGAGTTTGTCCTTCACATCATTGTCGGATTTTTTTTTGACTCTTTCAAGGGTTAGAATGGGCACTGGCCGGCCATGGGCAAGCCCTGAACAAAAAACTCTCCGCGCCAGCCTTAAGCGGACGCGGAGAATTTATTTACCCCGCACTTTTTCCAAAATGGGCCAAAGTGCGGGGTTTACAAAACCTTCAATTCACTTGTATTTTATCAGTGGCGCCCTTACTTATGAATTCACCGGTGGAGATGGTTCCCACACGACTGAAGCTCCACTTAATGAAATACTTCGAGCCTCCGCGGGAGTCCGGAGTCATCACGGCTTTGGAGGTGTCCAGCTCGCTCTCGGCGAATACCATCTCATAGCCGGCCGCGGCGTCAAAGGTGAACCCTTTCTTTCCTTTGAAGGCGTCAAAGAACCAGAAGCCGTCTTTGTAAAGCTCCACGTTTACGGCTACTTTTTCTCCGGCATATTGCGCGGCCCAGATATCGTTCACCCTGAAGGTGAATTTGCCGTCGGCATATGAAAGTCCGCCCGCGGAAAGGCCGTTTTTGTCGGGGCTGGTGGCCACTTTATTGATAGGCGTCAGCTCGTAGCGCACGTCATATTCGCCGGTGCGGTTTATGTTGTAGTTATAAGCCGCCGACAGCGTCCGTATGTCCACCGAAGGTCCCTCGATACAAACCTCAAAGGAATCGGTTTCCCACGGAAACAGCTGGCGCGGCGCCATGGAAAGCTGCGCTGTGCGCTGTATAGAACCGCCGGGCCGCTCATGGCATTCCATACCCTTGGTAACAGCCTGATCCCTGCCATGATGGCCAGGACCGCCAGGGCCGCCGGGACCACCGGGACCGCCGGGATGATTGCCGGGGCCGTTGGGATTGACCGGAGGAGGGTCCGGCACATAATAACATTCCTCCACATATTCAATGCTTTCCATACGGACCAGTTCCGACAGCATGCCGGAATTGTTGGGCCCAAAGGAAAAGGTATGACAATCGCGCGAGTAGCTTACATGATGCGGCGAGGGGCCGGGATAAGGATAATTGCCATGATAAAAATCATTCCCCCACTTGCCGGGAACATCAATATTGACGGCCTGCTGTATGGCAGCCTTGACATCCACTCCCTGGTCAAAATTTACTTCAGCGCCTGCATTGGCCGCAAAACCCAGGCAGACGAGTGCGCTAATGAGCTTGCTCATTTTTTATGCCTCCATTCGTTTTTGGTTTAAGTAGATACGCCCCACATTATACTTTAGCAGGCCGCGACAGCTATTTTAAGGGGCAAAAGGGAAGGTTTTTGAAGTCTTTGGGCCCGGATAAAATACCCGAAAGGCCTATAAACGGCAGGGGCTAGGGATTAGAGGCCAGGGGGTATACAGCAGGGGATGGGGGTTAGCGTTTAGGATAAAAGAAAGTGTAGTTAAGGAATACCTTCCCTAACCCCTATACCCTCGCCCCTATCCGCTATTCCTACGCCAGCTTATTGTCCGCCACAAGTTTTTTAAGCTCGCCTATATCCGGCTTGATAACAAAGGGCTTGCCCACTGATTTCATGGCGCTCTGTATGTCTTTCAGGCCGTTGCCGCTTATCAGGACCACCGCGGATTCGCTGTCTTTCACCAGGCCGGCGGCGGCCGCTTTTTTAAGACCGGCGAAAGAGGCGGCGGCGGCCGGTTCCGCGAACACATTTGAACCCCTGGCTATCTGCGGGATGGCTTCAAGTATTTCCGCGTCGGTAACTGAAACCGCAAAGCCTCCGGAGTCTTTTATGGCCATAATGGCGGCCAGCCCGTCGCGCGGCATGCTTACCGAAATGCTGTCGGCTATGGTAGCCCCGGACACGGCCTGAATTTCGCCGCCGGACTCAAAAGCGCGTTTTATGGCGTCGGATTTTTCCGCCTGCACGGCTATCATCTGCGGGAGCCTGTCTATTATGCCCAGCCGGTGGAATTCCACAAAACCTTTCCACATGCCGCTTATAATATTGCCGTCCCCCGCTGAAACAAAAACCTTGTCGGGGGTTTCCCATTTAAGCTGTTCGCAGATCTCAAAGGCGCAGGTCTTTTTCCCTTCGCGGGTGTATGGGTTTACGCCGGTGCTGCGGTTATACCAGCCGTATTCCAGCGAGGCCTTGAGGCACAGCTCAAAAGCATCGTCGTAGGTGCCTTTCACCATAATGACCACCGCGCCGAACACAAGCAGCTGCGCCACTTTGGCCACGGGGGCGGTTTCAGGCACAAAGATGATCGTTTTCAGGTCCAGGCTGCCGGTCAGGCAGGCAAGGGAGGATGCCGCATTGCCGGTGGAAGCGGTGATTATGACTTTTTCTTTCAGCTCTCGCGCCTTGGCCACTACCACGGCGCTGGCCCGGTCCTTGAAAGAGGCGCTTGGGTTGCGCCCGTCATCCTTAATATACAGGTTCGACACCCCGACCTCGGCGCCCAGGCGCTCGGCTTTATAGAGCGGCGTCCAGCCCACCTGCACGGGCGGGATATTTTTAAAGCCGGCCAGCGGCAGCAGGTCCATATACCGCCACATGGTCCTGTCGTGATTTTCTTTGAGCACGTCGCAATTAAGCCGCTTTTTTATGAGGTTGTAGTCGTAAAGCACCTGCAGGTTCCCGCCGCATGCCGAGCATGTATATTTCACCTCGTCCTGCGCGTGGTCCTTACCGCAGTTGATGCATTGTAAAGTCTTTATCTTCTTCATAACATCCTTGGTATATTAAAACATATGCCATAAGCCATATGCCAGAGGCCATAAGCTATAAGGAACTTCCTAAAAAAGCATATGGCATACGGCCTATGGCTTATGGCGGGCGCGGCGCCCTTAGGGCAGTACCGTTGTGCCTGCCCTGCCTTTAAGCGTTTCCTCAAAGAGATCGGTCCTTGAAATATACGCCACGCTGCCGCCGTGTTTAACGAACTCTATGACGGCCTTGATCTTCGGGCCCATGGAGCCGGCGGGAAAGGGCGGAGGATCCTGGTTGTAAATGGCTGCCAGTTCCGACACCTTTATCACGCGCAGGTCCCGCTGATCGGGCTTCTGGTAATTGAGCTTCGCGCCGTCCTCCCCCGTGAAAATAGTGAGGCTTACTTCCACCTCTTCGCCGCGGGCCCTGGCGCGTTTCATAAGCATCACGCCCAAAAGCGCTGAGGCCAGATCTTTGTCTATCACTGCTTCCACGCCGGTATACATTTTAAGCGGCTTTGAGCCCGCCCTGGCGGCCTTGGAGAATTTAACGCCGTAATTGCAGGTATAAACTTCTTTTCCGGCCTCTTCTTCCGGCAGAACCTCCCGCACGGGGATGCCGCCGCCCCCAACCGTAACGGGCACTATGCCCTTGGCAAGCAGCGCCTCTATGGCGTCTATTTCAACAATATCAGTGGGCACCGGCGAGGGCACCACGCGCCGCCATATTTCCGCGCCCTGGGCGTCTTTCTTATAGAGCTTCATGACCCAGCCGTTCTCTTTTACGCGCTGGTCCGCCTCTTCGCGGGAGTAGGAGGGGCCTATATATTTGGAGGGGCTCTTAAAGTCGGGATCGTCTTTATCCACCACCACCTGGGTAACGATACCGGCGAGAATATTGTCTATGCCGCGTATGTTCAGCTCATTGTTGAGCTGGCCCAGCATGTAGGCCATGGCGCCCTGGGTGTCGGCAACGCAGACATCCAGCGGCAGGGGCGGCAGGGTGTCGCGGCACAGCTCCGCGCGCATCAGCACATTGCCCACCTGGGGGCCGTTGCCGTGCGTCATCACATAAAGATCTTCCGGGTGCTGCTGGAAGATATCGGCTACCAGTTTGCAGGTGTCGGCCGTGCGCTGCCACTGCATGGCTATATCAGGATTTATGGCCTTCCCGCTTTTGGGATCTTTCAGGCCCACGGGGGCTACCTCGTTGCCGCCGAAAGCGAAAATTCTTATTTTCTTCATTGCTTTTCTCCTTGCGTTAAATAGTCCGAAACCGCATTTCTTACGGCCTCAGTAAATTTTGATAAATCAAGGGGCGAACTTTCAAGCCTTTTCAGGAGCGGCATGGTTATTTCAAGCTGCACCCCTCCTTTGGAGGCGCGGTTCACAATATTTTGCGGCGAAACTCCGGGGCTGCGCGCGCAGGGGAACTCGGCTGAAAAACCGGCGGCGCGAAGCCTTGAAACGGTAATTTCAGCCGCCTCCCTGTTCGAGCCGCCCACGCAAACCCGGCGGCCCGGCTCAGCCTGGGCGTGAACAGAGATCCCCAGGGCGCTCGCGGCGGCCAGTCGTACAGCTTCGGGATCGTCAAAATGCGCGGCGGTTATATGCAGGCGGCCGCTTTCCTCCCCGAGCCAGCCGTTAAAGATATACAGGTTCAGGTCCCTGTCCGCGATCCGTCTGGCCAGGCGCGAGGTGAAAAGTTCTATGTCGCCGCCATGTATAGCGAACACCGCCACGGAAGAGCCGCGGTTATAGAACTCGCGGGAATAATCCCGGCCCTCAATATTGCCGGCTTTCAGGGCCGCCAGGTCCGGGTAAAGATCTTTCCCGCGGCGCAACCCGGCGTAATCGGTTGAACAGCCGGCTAAAACCGCCAGAAACGCGCCGAGTATAATATTCCGTGACAGCATAAATGAGCGAGAACATATGATATAAAAAATCAGCGGCCCAGTTCTTTTGCGGCCGCGGAAAACCCCGGCCAGGAAGGGGAAGCTCTTTTAACACAATCCCTCAAAACCAGCGCGGCTTCCGGCTTACGTCCGAGCGAATTAAGCAGTTTGTAACTTTCAAAGTCCGCTTCGCTTGCCAGCATTTCAAAACCGGGCAGCCTGTTTTCCGGAACCGAGTAAACCGCGTAAGAAGCGCTTCTGCAGGCGTCAAGCGCCTTTGTTTTTTTGTTCTTCCTTATCGCGAGCGCGCATAGATCCATCAGCGCCTCCGGGTTGGAGACATGTATATCAAGAGCTTCGCGCAGCAGTTTTTCCGCCCCGGGCAGATCGCCCGCGCTCATTTTGTCCGCCGCCAGGTTGGAGAGCGCTCTGGACCTTTTTGCGTCTTCCTCCATTATAAGACGCAGAAGGCGGTCAGGAAGGCCTAAAACATTCAAAACCATGTCCGAAAAGATTTTCTCACGCGCCAGCCGGGCTCCAAACTCGCCGTGCTCCGGCATAAGGGCAAGTTCGCGGTCGAGCGAACTCAGGGGGGGCGTAAGCGCTGCGCGCTTTTTGATCCCGGCAAGTATCCGCGCCTCGCCCTCAGGCGGCCAGAGCAGAAGGGCGGGATAAACATATTTGGTCCAGAAACCGTCTGAATTCAGCTTTATCAGGCCGGCTATCTCCCTGTCGGCCCCGTAGGGCTCGCCCCTCAGAAGATTTTGCCCGGCTTCGTACAGGTAATAAGCCTGCTCAAAAGAAGCCCCGGCCTCGGCCTGGTCTCCGAGTTCCAGCTCCCTCAGCATGCGTATTATCAGACAGTCCATCTTCTCTTCAGCCGGAAGCGGTATGTCCGCGGGCTTGCCGGATTTGACCGCCAGAAGAAAATATTCCTTTGCCTTATCTTTAAACTCGCGGCCGCAGCCCGAGAGACATTCGTAAAAGCCGTTATCGTTCCCCAGTTCCCTGAAGCGGGCGCACCTTATCTCCCGGAACGCTCTGTCGCGCGGAAACCGTTCCAGCGCGCGCGAAAAGGATCCGTAGTCCGCGCTGTTGCGCGCGGCCCGCGCCGGATAAGCCGATATAATCGCCTCCGCGGCAAAAACCGCGCAAAAAGCCAGCCCGGACAGAAAAAATACGCTTTTTGCGGCAAAGCGGCTTTTCTCAGGGGATTTGCCGTAAAACCGCGGCAAAAGGCTGCCGATTATCAGCGGGGGAAACAGATACAGCAGCGGATAAAAATAGCGTTTCTCAACGGAAAGAGCCGAATGAATGAGAACAAAATAAACGGGGAGGCTGAAAATAAGCGTTTTGTCCTTTTCACGGCTTGCCGCCATGGCCAGCAGCAAAAATCCCGACAAAAACGGGTAAAAGAGAAAAATATGCCACAGTCTTCTCAGCGCCGCCCAGGCGTGGAACACGGGAGTTTTCGCCGTCTCGCTGATGTAATATTTAAAAGCGCTGTCCTCCTCTCCAAGGCCGGCAAGCCTCCGGGAATCCCCCTCCATGGTGTAAACGCTGCCTTTGGCGGCGGTAATAATATTGCTGGCGGCCCTGCGCCCGTCAAAAAGGGAAAATTCCCCGGAAACAGAGCGGTTCAGCATGCCCCACGGGATAAGCAGAACATAGGAAGCCGCAAGAAAGACAAGCGAACGCCTGACAAAAGCCCCTGACCGGTCCCGGCCGGAAAGCCAGCCGCAGAATACGAAAACAGGCGGGAACAAAAACAGCGGCGTGCGCACCAGCAGGGAGGCACCGGCCGCCAGGCCGCACAGCAGGGCTGTTTTCAGCGTGCTTTCCCGGCGCTCCAGAAGTATAAGCGACAGCAGCAGCAAAAGGAAAAAACTGTAAAGCGACTGTTCGGCGTTATAGAAAGACCCTCCGCCCGCCTCCAGCAAGCCGGAGGCCGCAAGCGAGAGCAGTCCGGCATAATACCCGCCAAGAAGGCCGCCCGCGCAAAGAACAAGCGCATAGACGCACAGATGCAGGATGACAAAAACCAAAGCGGGCTCAACGCACAGGTTCTGCGCGGCCGCGCCAAGGATCTGATATATGGGCATCGCCCAGGCCGCCGTATTCAGGGGCAGGCCCGCCAAAAGAAAAGAGCCGGCGTAAATGCCTTTGACTTCAAGACTTTGCCGCCCGGCGGTCAGGAACAGATTCAACAGAGTAAAGCCCGCGATTAGGAACAGCGCGAGGATCATCCTCAGCCGGTTTGAGTTAAAATGCTGTTTAAGCTGAATCCTGCAGTTCGCTTTGGTTTCCATAGGAAAATCAGGTGAACAATAGAATGCAGGATTCCCCGCTGCAGCGGGTCGAAAACCAAGCGCACTGCGCGCCAGGTTTTCGAAGGTGGCCGTCTGAAGGCCATAGGCCCTGATACGGCACGCACATGGTGCAGTATGCCGCGCGAAGCGCACCTGAGCTCAGTCGCGGACAGCGCCAGAGGCCCGCGACAGGCCAGAGTCACCGCGAAGGGAAAGTTTCAACTGAAACTTTCAGGCTCAGGGACATATGAGCGGGACATAAGATCAACGCTTCAGCTGTTGCAGGGCGGCCTTTGCCTCTGCCAGCCCGGTCCAGGAAGCCGGCGCGTTTTTAACCGCGCGGCTGAGAGCTTCTTCCGCCTCGGCCCTGCGCCCGAGAGCGGCGAGGATCTTATAACTTTCAAACTCCGCTTCGCAGGCCAATATTTCAAACCCCGGCAGACTATTCTCCTTGTTCGCGTAAACGGCCTCCGAAGCTCCCTGACAGGCTTTAAGCGCCTGCTCTTTTTTCCCCTCCCGGAGCCGGAGCGAGCAAAGGCTTATCAAAGCCTCGGGGTTGGACGGATTTATGCCGAGCGCTTCAACCAAAAGCTTTTCGGCCGTCTTAAAATCGCCCGCGCGTATTTTCTCCACCGCCGAATCGGAGAGTTTTTTGGATTTTTCCATATCTTTCTTAAACGGGTGTTCTTCGGGGCTTTTTTTAAAAGCGCCCGTTTCCGGCGCGGCCGGCATATTAAAACCGTAGGCAAGCCCGAGCGACCGGGCTTTGGCGCGCAGTTGCAGATCCGCGGCGCGCTTCTGTTCCGCCCCGCTCTTTTGGAGCAACCTACTGGAGGGAAAAACAGAGGTGAGGGCTTTAGGCCGGGTTTCCCGGGCCAAAAGGGCGGGGTCCGCGGCCAGGGCTGAAAATTCGCTTTCCGCCTCCTTTTTCTTACCCAGGCCGGCCAGGATCTGGGCACGCTCAAGCCTGAAATAGGCATTGCCGGGCTCCAAAGCCAGCGCCCTTTCGCAAAGATTGCCGGCCGCGGAGTAATTCCCAGAACGCCTTTCAGTTTCGGCCAGGTGCGCGAGAAAAAGCGGAAAAAAAGCTTTTACCCGCAGTTCCGCTCCTAACGACCAGAAGTTATGTATAAGCAGTTTTTCAAACCTCTCAGGGGAAATGGCGGCTTCACTGAGCAGATTCGGAATTTTTTCCCGGATATATGAAAGTTCGGCCAAAGCCCCCTCGTTAAGCTCATGTCCGTCCATCCAGAAAAAAGCGTAGCTGAGGCGTTTGAGCGCGTCCGCGCGCGGCGTTTCGGCCAGCTGCGCGGGATTTATGACTTTGATCTTTTCAAAACCTTTTATCTCGCAGGCGCCGGCCGAGCGGAAAATTTCTTCCCAGACGGCTTTGTTATATGACGGACGCCAATGCATGCTGTCCGTGAATTCAGCCCAGCCGGGCAGGCCCCCGGGTGAAATATTGGCAAAAAACTTCTCAAGGTCGGCCACGCAGGCGCCCTCGGAACCGGCCGCTTTCCGTACAAGGCCGTTTCGTTCCCGGACCGAACCCAGAAAGACTTCGTTAAAATCCGCCGCTTTTAACAGATAGGGTCCGGCTTCTCCGCTCCGGCCAAGTTTTTCAAGCGTTTTTGCCATGTAAAAATTTAAAAAATAGTCATGCGGTTTAGAAATAAGCCCAAGCCTGAATTTTTCAAAAGCCCCGGAGTATTTTTTGTCATAAAAAAGCCTGTAACCGGAAGCAAACAGCCCGTCTTCAAGCGGCAGCGGAATGCGCGGCGGCATATCCCTGACATTGGCGGGCAGGGCGCAGAAAACAATGGGAACGCCGGCCTTTTTGGCAGCCCTTGCCATTTTTACAAGCATGTTTTCATGCATTTTAAGGGACGCTTTTTTTCTGGCCTCCTGCGGGCCGTATTTAAGTGTGTAATATCTCTCAAGCAGCCGGAATTCCCGCCTCCGCAATTCGAATTCAAGGCCGGGGCACGACTCGGATCCGCTCTCATTATTTCCGCTGAGCACCACCAGCAGGTCCGGGCTGTAATTTATAACCTCTTTTATAACGCCGTAAATTCTGTAACTCTCATAGCCTCCCATGCCGCAGTTTATTATTTCAAAACCGGCATTGCCGCCGCCGGAAATATTGCCGCCCAGAACCTCGTTCCCCGGCCCAAGTATATTGGCTACGGATTCGCCGGCGACAAAAACTCTTTTCACCCCTTCGGGCTTGGGCATTGAAAACTTATCGACGGTGGACATGCGCCTTTGGGCGCAGAACTCCCCTTTCCCATCGGAAGCAAAGAAAGGTTTTTGAATATCGTCGCAAAAATAATCTTTTTGGACGCTGTCCTGCGCGGCACAGAAACCGCAAAATAAAAACGCATACGCAACGACGGCGCATAAACTTCCAAATATAACCCGTAATGCCTTCTTCATAAGGAATAGCAAACCCCGTTAGAAACCGCCGGTTTGAAATATCTGACAACAACCCTCAGTCCCGGCAAATTCTAACGGGGTACCGCTATTACAGTCCCTCTACCCTCTTCTCTAACCCCTATCCCCCGCTGTTATAGAACCTACAGAACCCGTTTCTGCCCGGCCTTGTACAGCTCCCCGATCACTTTCGCGGGACCCTTTTTAGTGCAGGCGGCTATCATGGCCGCGATGACGAAAGGCTTGTACCCGGCTTCTTTGTAGGTCCCTATCCTGTATTTCTCGAATACCCCGGCGGTGACTTCGCCGTTCTTGCAGGAAACGTCCTTGATGTCCGCGGGGAGGCAGTGCAGGTAAAGCCCCCCGCCTTTTTTCGTGAGCTTCATCTTTTTCTCGTCGCAGATCCAGTCCATATGTTTCGCGTTCTGCGCAAGACATTCTTTCTCGAGTTCCTTCAGGCCCGCCGTGTCGGACTTCTCCAATAGCTGGGTGCGGCGCTCCATAACCTTGTATGGCGCCCAGCTCTTCGGGTATACGATGTCGGCGTCCCTGAAAGCGGTTTCCATGCTGTTGGAAACCTTGAAAGACCCGCCGGACTTATCCGCATTGTCGCCGGCTACCTTTATCGTCTCGGGAAGCAGGTCGTAGCCTTCGGGGTAGGCGAGCTCGACGTTCATCCCGTACCTGGTCATGAGGGCTATGACGCCCTGGGGGACGGAAAGGGGTTTGCCGTAGCTCGGAGAGTACGCCCAGGTCATCGCTATCTTCTTGCCTTTCAGCTTGTCGAAGCCGCCGAAATGGTTCTTTATGAAAAGCATGTCGGCCATCGTCTGGGTGGGATGGTCCAGGTCGCACTGGAGGTTAACCACGGCAGGGCGCTGGTTCAGCACCCCGTTCTTGAACCCGTCGTCCAGCGCTTCGGCCACTTCCTTCATATAGGTATGGCCTTTGCCGATGAACATGTCGTCCCTTATGCCGACGACTTCGGTCAGGAAGGAGATCATATTGGCAGTTTCGCGCACGGTTTCGCCGTGGGCTATCTGCGATTTGCCCTCGTCGAGGTCCTGAACGGCGAGCCCCAGGAGGTTGCAGGCGGAGGCGAATGAGAACCTGGTCCTGGTGGAATTATCCCGGAAGTTCGAGACGGCGAGACCGGTCCGGAACATGTCGAGCGGGATATTCTTCGCGTGAAGCTCCTTCAGCAGCTCGGCTATAATGAACACGGATCTGAGTTCCGTGTCGGATTTTTCCCAGGTCAGCAGGAAATCCTTGCCGTAAAGGTCGGCGCCAAGACCATCCAGTTCAGTTAAAGATTTTGCGATATCAATAGACATTTTTCATCTCCAGTTGCTTTCAGTGCTAAGCGGGACCGTTATTATTTTACAAAAAAGGCGGGGACACCATTAGATAAAAAAGACAAAAGAGTATCCGGTTGCCGGCGGATTCCCTTAGCGCTCCTTATAGGGTTTAATCCCGTGGTCTGGAGCGAATCCTTATCATTAAAGGACGGCGAGGATGTTTGAGCCGGACCGCTGTGCCGGTCCGGAGAGTTCCGGAGCCGGCGCAAGACCACGGGATTTTTCATCCAAAACCCGGTCTTGGAGCGCTAAGGGAATCTGCGGGCGACCGCTTTGGGATATTTTTTACCCATGAGACACCCAAAACACCAAAGCAATAAAAAAAGCCCTCCGCCTGAGACGGAGGGCTTTTTCGTCCGTTGTTTCACAGGTACTGCGGTATTGCCGCGTAGAACACCGCGGCTTTCAGCAGATCGCCGACCGGCATATTTTCGTTGACGGTGTGGGCGTATATCTCGTTCGAAGGGCCGAAGCCTATGGTGGGAATGCCAAGGCGTCCGGCCGTAGCCACGCCGTTGGTGGAAAACACCCATTTATCCACCACGGGCTTTTTGCCAAGCGCCGTTATCCCGGCCTTTACCCCCGCCTGCACCAGTTTATGCGCTTCGGGCAGAACCCAGGTGGGAAAATATTTTTCCTGCCCCACTTTAAGGCCGGTCCAGGCGACGGCGTCGTAATAAAGCACTTCCACTTTGGCCCCGTATTTTTTAACCGCGCCCAGGCGCTTTATTTCGGCCACGGAAGACTTTAAAGTTTCCCCCACGGTAAGGCGGCGGTCCAGGTAGATAGTGCATTCGTCCGGCACGGCGTTCAGGGACGGCGTCTTGCATTCTATGCAGGTGACGGCAACGGTGCCCTTGCCGAGGAACTTGTCTTTTTTAAGCTTCGGATTAAGGGCGGTTATCTCTTTTACTATTTCGGACATCTTAACCACGGCATTATCGCCGCGCTCCGGCGCCGAGGCGTGGCAGGAGCGGCCCTTGGTTACCACTTTTATCTCCATGCGGCCCCTGTGGCCGCGGTAAACAGCCAGGTTCGTGGGCTCGGTCAGCACCACAAAGTCGGGCCTTATTTTTTCTTTGTTTATCAGGTGCAGAAGCGGCAGCCCGTCGCAATCTTCCTCCATAACGGAGCCTACGGCCATGAAAGTGTACCCGCCCTCAAGCCCCAGCTCTTTTATGGCCTTGCCGGCGTAAACCATTGAGGCCATTGAAAGTTTCTGGTCGGTGGCGCCCCTGCCGTAGATTACGCCATTTTTAAGGATGCCGGCGAACGGGTCTATTTTCCAGGCGGAGCGGTCGCCCACTCCTACGGTATCAATATGGGCGTCTATCATTATTTTCTTTTTTCCGTTCCCTATGAAACCGATGATATTGCCCACCCTGTCCACTTTAACCCTGTCAAAACCTGCTTTCAGCATCTCTTTTTTTATCCTTTTCACCAGTGCGCCTTCTTTGGTGGAAAAGCTGGGGATCCGGATAATATCCCTGGCAAAAGCCATAATATCCTTTTTATAACTTAAGATCTTTTTGTTTATATCCCGTGAATGGTCTTCCATAGAACCTCCCGTTGAAAATTCTTCCCATATTTTACTCAATATACGCCCCGCTAACAAACCCGAGAATTATCCAATCAAGAGCGCGGCAGGCAAATTAATGGAGCGGGTGACGGGGGTTTGGGTGGAAAAAACCGTCCGGAGGCCGAGACTTGCGTAAGCGGCGAGACCGAGGAACGGAAGGGCGGGCACGGTGTGTCCCGACCCTGGTTTTTGAAACCCAAGCCCTCGGCAGGCCCCGCGAACTCGCCTGCCGTTACCTCATGTTATAACAAAAAGGGAGACCCGGTTAAGATCTAACTACGGAGTCACTACGGGCTTTTTCAGGCTCATCCTTGGATTGGAAAATGCTACCCGGCCGGCAGCGTTCCCGAAGTTAAGAATAACCGGCTTAAAGGTCCGGGACGAGAAAACCGTATCGTCCTTCCGGCAGAATTCCACCTTTGCCCGTCCGACCTTTATTGTGTCGCAGCAGGCGATAAGCCTATATATCTTTTCATTCAAAAGCGTCTTGGGCGGAACCGCCGCTTTGTAACCGATAACTCCGCCGGCCGCGCGGCCGTCCAGACAGGCATACTGGAACTTATCCCAGAACAGCACAGGACGGGCTAGCATGGCTTCAAGCATGGCGGCATGATCCGGGGCATGATGCTTCATGAAAGAGAATATGATCTCGGCTTTTTTCGCGCTTTCCGCGCAATTATAGGAGCAGGGATGCCAGCTGATAATGTGTTTGGAGGGAAGCTCCAGTTCCCGGTTAAAACCCATAAATCTTTCATAATCCGAGATGTCACGGGGGTTGGTAAAATCCATCCTGGAAAAATAGTTCCACAGATTGTTAAGCTTGAAGTTAAGTTGCCCGGGCTTGCCGGTATTGCCCAGAATACGCCTTATTATGTCGGGTCTCGGTCTTTTTTCATATTTCCCGCAAGCCCATTTCGCGTATTCTTTAACGCAGCAGCCGGGATAACCCAGCAGGCGGGCCCAGCGCTTCTTTGTGGCCAGCTCGGACCAGGCCAAAGCCGCCGCCTTCAGCGTTTTAAGGTCCTTGCCCAGCAGGATCATTTTTTTAGCTTTTTTAAAATGGTTCTCCTTTTTCCCCAGAAATTCCTCCGCAGGCAGGAGTTTAAGCGTCAGTTTTTCGCACAGGTCTTTCAGCGCCGGGATATTTTCAGGGAAACAATCGGTATAAGTCACCGGCTTAACCCCGGTGAGCACGCCCGCCAGATCGGAGAATGTGGGATCGTTGGAGCTGATACGCGCCACCCCCGGAGCGAGCGCCCTGTCAAGGTATATGAATCCG
Source organism: Elusimicrobiota bacterium (assembly GCA_026388155.1). Classification (NCBI taxonomy): domain Bacteria; kingdom Pseudomonadati; phylum Elusimicrobiota; species Elusimicrobiota bacterium. The sequence continues at coordinate 115,244 of JAPLKI010000018.1, read as the reverse complement.
TCCGCTTTTGGTTTCATAAAATGGAAATATATTCCTCAAGAGCGCCGACAAAAGAGTCAATGTCCTCCCTTGTGTTATAGGCAAAAAAAGAAAGCCGTATTATATCCTGCACGCCGGCGGCCATAGCGGCGAGGTCGGCGCAATGCCGCCCCGTGCGCAAAGCGATAATCCTGCCTTTCAAAGCATGGTTCAGATAAAGGTTGAAATCAACCGGGGAAAACCCGGGCTTGGCGGAAGCCAGCGGGATTATGGAGCCGAGCCCCAGCCGGGTCCGGTCGCCTTCCACGCGCACGGCCTTGATCGGTAAAAGTCTTTTCAGCCCGTAAGCCACAAGGTCCGCCACGCGCGCCCGTATGGCGGGCATGCCCGCTTTTAAGAGGGTGTCTATGGACGCGGCCAGCGCCACGGCGCCCGCATAATTCTGGACCCCCGGCTCAAAACCCTGGTAGCCGTTCAAATACTCAACGCGAAAGCCGCCGGCCGCTCTTGAAACTTCACGCAAGGTACCGCCGCCCACTTTACCGTGAGCAAGGCGCTCCATCAGCGAGCGCTCGACATAAAGTGCGCCCGTGCCGAACGGCGCGCCCAGTTTATGCCCGGAAAAAGCGCAGGCGTCTGCGCCAACGGAACGGACATTTTCCGCGTGCGTGGGCAGGGATTGGGCGGCGTCTAAAAACACTCTGGCCCCGGATTGCTTTGCAAGCCGCGCGAACGGGACGGTATCGGTGAGCCCGCCGAAAATATTGGAAGCGCGGTTGAGGCATACCAAAGCCGTCTTCGCGGACAGGAGTTTCCGGTAAGCGTCCGGATCAGGCGCCCAGTTTTTGAGCGGGATAACCCTGAGCCGGATCCGGCCGCGCTTTGCCATATTTAAAAGCGGCAGAAAAACGGCATTATGCTCAAGCGGAGAAATTATTACTTCCTTTCGGGAGCCCTCAAAGGGGAACGAAGACAGGAATAGATTGAACGCGTCCGTGGTTCCCGCCGTGAAAATTATCTCCTCCGCCTGGGCCGCGCCCATAAAACGCGCCACGGTCCTGCGGGCCTCAAAGAACGCCTCCTCCACCGCCACCGCCGGCAGATGAGCCGAGCGCTTGCCGCCGCAAAAACCATTTTCAAGCAAAAATGCTTTCTGCGCTTCGGCAGCCGTCCGCATTTTAAGCGCGGTGCAGGCGTTGTCAAGGTACACCAGTTTCTTGCCCCCGAATCTGCCTGTAAGAGCCGGAAATTCTTTTTTAAACGAGGTATTTATTTTTTTCATTTTAATCCGCCGTAAATGTCTATATAGTCTTTTCTGGGTCCGGAACAAATTCCGTAAAACCCGCAGCCGCGGCACTCCGGCAGCTTCATTTTCTCGGCCAGATGGGGGCCGCCGGATCTTGCCTTCATTTTCAGGGCGTCCACGTGCGAAGCGTGATATTTTCCCAGAAAACAGGGCGGGATATGGTCCACCTCGCACTTAAGGCCAGCGGCCCCGCAAACCGCGAGAGCGCGCCGCAGATACGGAGCGGCTGCGGCGTATCGCGGAACTATTTTTTTTGCCAGGGCCGCCCGGCCGACCCCCTTTACAAAACTGAACTGGACCCAGGAAACCCCCTTCAGTTCTTTTACGACAAAAAAAGCGAATTTTTCCAGGCGCGGATAATTGAGCCTGGTGACCACAAAAGTAAGGCGCACACCGGCGCCCAGGGAAAGCATTTTTTTAACCGCTTTAAGGCGCCTTGCGAAAGCGCCGCGCGTCCGCGTAATTTTAAAATCAGCCGCCGGAGTATCGGCGGAGAAATTGACGTTAAAGTAACCGCCGTTCCCGGAAATTGTTTTGATCAGTTTCTGAAGCTCCGCTTCGGAAAACCCGCTAAAAACGCCGGAAGCGTTGGTCTGGATCTCCACCCGGCGGCCCAGGCGCGCGCAGAAGGCCGCGAGCTTGAGCAGGTCCGAAGGTTCGGCCAGGAACGGCTCCCCGCCTGAAATCTGGATAAGCGGGTCTTTTACGCAGGCGGCGGATTTGAGCCAATAAGAAAGTTTTTCCTCTTCCGCCGGGCCGCTTTCCTTTTCCCGCGGATATGAGCAGAAAACGCATTTCTGGCAGCACCTGGCAAAAAGATGCAGCAGCGCCATCAGAGGACCCTCTCTTTTGTTTTAAGCCGCCAATAATAGCGCCCGCGCTCAAAGACGCTTTCCACAAGACCTTTTTGTTCAAGGCTTTGCGCGGCGTTCAGCACGGAGTTGCCGTCGGAGCAATCCCGGCAAAGAACGATATTTTTTGCCAGCTTAAGGACGGTCGCGGTTGAGGCATGACTTTCTATTTTCAATATTTCAATGAGGCAGAGTTCGTTATCGGAAAAAAACACGCGCGGTTTTTCGCGCTTCGGAACCGGCACGGAACGTCTCTTAATAACCGGCTTTCCGCCGAAGGCGGGCCCGCCCCGCCCTTTTGGATTTAAGCTCAGCCCAAAAGGGCGGGGCCCGCCGGGTTGTGCGGCGGTAAAATCCTCAAGACCGAATATCTCCGCGTAATGGGCGTCCACCCCCGCGCAGCGGCGCCTCAAGCGGCAGTTCCGGCAGGCGGGGGCGCGCACCTTGGCCCGGTTGGCGGTAATGTCCAGATCGCTTTTCCCGCCGGCCGGGTCGGTAACCACCGTATTAAAAAGATCCAGCCCTATAGCCAAAGACTCGCGGCCCCTCAAAAAGCAGGGCGGCACGTTCAAAAAAAGGATTTCACGCTCCAGCCCCATTTTTTTCATAAGTTCCGCGGCTTCGGCAAAATATTTTTTACATTCTCCCAGGCTTACGCCCAGCCCGTCCGAATGTTCGGCCATGCCGCCGATATAGACCGGGTAAATAACCACAAAGTTCGTTATTCCCAGGTCCAGGAATGAACGGATTATCTCCGGCAGGCGGTTATAGTTCAGGGCGTTGACCAGGATATTATTGCCAAGGCGTATTTTAAGTTTGCGCAGGTTTTTGACGCCACGGACGGCGGATTTATAGGCGCCGGGCACCCCCAGCAGGCGGTCATGCTCGGCCGGCTTGTCCGAGGTCAGCGAAAATTTGCAGAAAGTAAGCCCGGCGTTCACCAGGCGCCGGCAGAAAGCGGGGTCGGCGAGTTTTATGCCGTTCGTCTGGACCCTGATAAAATCAAACCCGACGGACTTGGCGAGCGCGATAACTTTCAGTATATCCGGGCGGATAAGCGGCTCTCCGCCGGTAAGTCCCAGGCGTCTGTATCCGCTTTTATAAGCCCCGTAGATGTTTTCTGCCGCAAGTTTGAAGTCGGCGTTAAGAGACTTGTCAAAGGAGCCCTGCGAGCAGAACATGCAGCGCGCGTTGCAGTTATAATTCAGTATCAGCTCGTAACACTTTAAATTTTGCTTTTCAGACATATTCGTTTCCCGGCATAGGACCTAGTAGAAAGATTGCCATAAGCTTTACGCCGTAGGACATACGGCTGTTCCAGCCGCGCCATAGGCCGTATGCTTTAGGCCATATGCAAATTAAGGAACTCCTTACAAGCTTATCGCTTACGGCCTACGGCGTATGGCAACAGAAGCGGCAGCTTTTCTTCATATGGCTTATGGCAGTTGTTCTCTCACTTTATCGCCTTCAGTTCCGCGTCGCCGTAATGTTTCAGATACTCGGTCCATAGCCCCTCGCAGGACATGTAAAAAGCGCAGCCCGAACACCTGCGGGTTTTTCTTCTGGCCAGCGCCTGGCGGGAAGCTATGGCGTCGGTATTTTTAAAATCCGGGGCCCAGTGCTCGGTAAAAAAAAGCTCCCGCTCGTTTATTTCGCTTATTTGTTTCTCGTAGCCGCGGAAGTGGCAGACCGGCACGTAGCGCGCGTGCCAATGAGAGAAACCCGCCGCCCGCCCCCTGTCAAGAGCTCTTCTCATTTGCGGGGCGGCCTCGGAGATCTTCGGAACCAGTTCCTCGAAATTATCAAAAGCGCCGCCGTAATTCGGGTCCACAAAAATGTACTCAACGTTCCTTATGCCGCGCTTTATGTAAAAATCAGCTATGCCTTCCAGATCGGCGAGATTGGGACGGACCACCGTGGTATTGCCGTTGATTTTTTTAAAACCGAGCCTCCTCAAATTTTCAATGCCGCGGCAAAGCTCTGAAAAGCTGCCCGGACTTCTGGTAAGCCGGTCGTGCGTTTTGGGGCCGGAGCCGTGCACTGAAAAAATAAGCGAAGTGATCCCTGAATCGACTATTTTTTCGGCGGCGGCCGGATCCGAAAAAATCCGGCCGTTAGTGGCCGCCGCTATGGATTTTATGCCGAGACCCGCGGCGGTTCTCACAAGCAGGGGGAAATCCGGCCTTATGGTCGCCTCCCCGCCTATTATTTCAAGCACATCCGCCCCGAACGCCCTGGCGGAATAAATTTCGCTTATCAGCCTGGCGGTGCTTTTTTCGGGCAGCTCTCGTTTATTTGAATCCACGCAGAAGCGGCAGCGGTTATTGCAGCTGTATCCGGTAAACAAAACGATCTTAAGCATTTTCTTGTTTTTTTTCGTCATTTAAGCAAGCCTGCCAGATTTCTGTTGAGGACGAGCGAGATAACGGCGCCTATGAAGATCCAGAGCGCGAAAGGCCTGCCCCTGACCGTTTCGACCTTTGGCGACTGCACCGGCATTTTTTTCAGCCAATCGCGCAAAAGGTCCGCCTGTTCGGCGCTGAGCCCGTCCCTGAAACAATCATCGAACGCCCCGTTAAAAACCGGGTTTTTTCGCAGTATTGACGTCTCTTTCGTTGACAGTATCACTCCCGGAACGATTTCTTCGTCCGACAGATAGACCGCGTCTTTTTTCTCAAGCAAAAACTCAAAAATAAGCCGCCCAAAAATAAGCAGAAGGCCGAAACGCAGCACATTGGATGCAGCCGCCAGCGTCATGGTCAAAAGCCTGGCCCTGAAAAAAAGCAGGCCGGCTCCCAGGTAAAGCGCGTAAAACGCCGCGCTTACGAAAGCCCAGCGGCGGCTCCCGAAAGCCGAACTCACCTTGTCCCAGAGGAAAAAAAGAAAGAAATACAGCACATCCACCCGCGAGAACAGCCTGGAAAGAAATCCTCTTGACTCGATATTCAGCAGCTGCTGAAGCAGGAATAGCGCGGCCAGGTTCAGGGCGTAGGCGGCGGACCGGACTCCGCCGAGGGAAGAAAACCTTTTTTTGAGGTCCGCGAACATTTCACTAAAAAAATCGGAGGGGGAAGCCTTGGCGAAGCCGGATGCGATAAAACTGCCCACGGCGAAAAAAGCGGCCGAGAGAAAAATATTTATAAGCAGCATCAGAAACAGGTAATGCGGGAAATTGCGCATCTGCGGGTTGATAAGCGGCAGCGCGCCCGCTATCACCATAAAGAACTTGGCGTCTCCGGCCGGCCACACCTCGCTGTACCAGAGGATCATGGACGCAAGCACGCTCCAGAACATGTGCGCGCACCAGAGCGGGTAGAAATTCCAGGTTTGAAAAACCGGGATCCGGCCTTTGTAACCCAGAAAAGTCATTACGGCAAGAAGGAGAACGGCCGCGCCCAGCATTTTAAAGCCCAGGGCTATTTTATCGTTCGGTATTTTTTGGGAAGCCAGATCCTCCCGCACTACCGACAGGCTCCAAACCAAAAAAACCGCCAGAAAAAGATAAGAAATAGTTTGCATAGGCACAGACTGCAAAATACGATACTGCCAAGAAGACAGAATTCAGAATACAGAAGCCAGAATAGTGGAAATTTTCTCTACTCTGTATTCCTCATTCCTTAATGCTGACTCCTGACTACTGACTTCTGAATTCTGACTTCTTCTGCTTTAACGCTTTCAGCTCCCCGCCGCCGAAAGCTTTGTAATATTCGAGCATCAGCCCCAGGCAGCGGGACCGGGCTGAGCAGGAACCGCAGACGGCCGGGTAAAGCCTGTCTTCTTCGGGAAGCGTGACCCGCGCCAGTTTTCTTAAAGAAGGGCTTAAAACACAAAGCGGGAAATGGTATAACTTGAAATTGGCGAACCTGGCAATAAGCCCTTTCGCTCCGGCAACGGCTTTGGCTGAATCTTTAAGTTTTAAAGCCACCAGGCCGTGGTTTTTTTCTGAAACGCCTTCTATCTCGTAATGAATGGCCACGACCGTGTACCGGGCAGTGTCAGGAAACTTTTTAAGCAGCAGCCGCAGGATCCCTTGAAAGGTCCTGACCGTGAGCCTGTGCAGAACCAGCCTTATTTCGATATCTCTTCCGGGAGCCATAGAGAAAAGATTTTCAAGGCCCGTCATGGTTTCGATGAAACTGCCCGTAACCCCGGTAATACCGTCATGGAGAGCCGGGCCGGGGCCATGCACCGGAACTATAAAACCGAAGGGAGGACGGGCTATTTTCAGAAGGCTTGCGAGAAACCTCCGGTCCGCCAGGCGCCGGCCGTTGGTAAGCAGGTTAATGGGTGTTTTAGGCATCCTGCGCCTGAAATAAGCCAGCAGCTTGAAAAATTCAGGGTGGATGGTGGGTTCCCCTCCCGTAAGATTGACATAATCCGCCTTATCCGAGTTTTTCCAATAAATATTGCGCTTCCCCCCAAGGTAACGCTCCAGTTTTTCTATCTGCAGTTTAAGCGAGTATTTATCGATTGAGCTTCGGGCAAAATAGGGCATATTAGTGCACATCACGCACTTATTATTGCACTTGTTCCAGAAAGCGATATCGGGCATATGAAAAAACCAGAAGTCAGAATTCAGTAGTCAGGAGTCAGAATTAGGATGACAGAAAAGAGAAAGTTTCCACTATCCCGGCTTCTGAATTCCGACTCCTGAATCCTGTCTTCCTAAGTAGTAACAAAATTATACTAAATGCCCATACCTGTGGATAAAAAAGGCCAAAACCCGTGATTTAGCCGGAAACATCTGATTGGACACGATTTTTATTTAAATCAGCCGAGACAGGGTGGCAGTACATAATGAAGCGGAATAGAAAATCATGTTTTCATCCGGCGAAATAAAAAAGGCCGGGTTTAGGACCCGGCCTTTTTTATTTTTTCCGATAACTTTTAATGCGCGTCCCTGCAATAGGCCGGCGTCATTCCGCCGCCGACGCATGCGCCGAATCCGGCTTCCGCGCTTTTACAATAGGCGGAATTGAGTCCGGTTTCCACACAGGCGCCGTAACCCGCCTTGGCATCACGGCAGTAGGCGGCATTCAGCCCGCCGTCAACGCAGGCGCCGAACCCGGCTTCGGCATTCTTACAGTAAGCGGGAGTCAGGCCTTTGGCCACACAGGCGCCGTAACCCGCCTTGGCGTCAAGGCAGTAGGCGGCGTTCAGCCCGCCGTCAACGCAGGCGCCGAATCCGGCTTCGGCATTCTTACAGTAAGCGGGAGTCAGGCCTTTGGCCACACAGGCGCCGTAACCCGCCTTGGCGTCTTTACAATAGGAAGCGGTCATGCCGCTTTCAACGCAGGCGGCATAGCCGGAAAGAATTTCATTTAAAGCGGTTTTTCCTGCAACTCCCGGTTTCGCCGGTTCGGCCGCAGGCTGGGGCAGTCCGGCCGGAAAATGCGTTTCAGAGATCTGCTTCGCGGTCAGATAAAACCGTCCCAAAAAAGTGTTTTCGGCCGCCCCCGCCGTTTTTACTCCCGCCGCTATAACTAAGATAAGAGCCGCGATCGTTAAGAGCGGCGCTTTTTTATATCCGTTCATGTAGTCTCCTTGTTCTGTCCCGAGCGAACTTGTTCAAGGATAATGATAGCTAAATACCGGGCTGAGGCGTATGATTCAAAAGTCCTAAAGCAGCCTGGTCTTTGGACCCATGAATCAACATAAGGATATTGTTGCAAAAGCCATATAGCGCGGCATATTTATGTAAAATAGTATTTTACCGGAGAGTTTCCACGTCAAAATGACAAAAAAAACCGATGTATTGATACTTGGCGCCGGAATTACCGGCCTGGCCGCCGCGAAATATCTGAGCGATAACGGGAAAAGTGTTATTGTTATTGAAAAATCTCCGTTCACCGGCGGACTTGCCCGCACCGTAAAGCGCGGGGACTGCTCTTTTGACCTTGGCGGCCACAGACTTTATTTCAGCGACCGCAAACTTGAAAAAGAGGTGGAAAACCTTCTTGGTCCCGAAAACCTGATAAAACAAAAAAGAAAAAGCCGCATACTATTAGGCGGACGCTTCCTCAACTATCCCCCAACGCTTGCCGAAGCGGTTTTTCACCTGTCACCCGAAGTGATATTTTCCGCCATTAAATCCCCGGCCGCGGGATTTACCGGGGGAGCCTCGCTGAAAGACTGGATCATCGGCAATTTCGGCGGCAAAATACACGATATTTATTTCAGGGATTACACAAAAAAGGTCTGGGGGCTTGAAACTTCGGAAATTTCAGCCGCCTGGGCCGAAGCCAGAATAGGCAAAACCAGCATGCTTAAGATGGCGGCGGACCTCCTGCCGGGCCGGGCCCGCGCCAAGGAGAACGCCAGGATTTTCAGTTATCCGCTGAAAGGCATAGGCGAGCTGCCAAAAGCCTTTGTCCGCTCTTTGGAGGGGAAGGCGGAAATTACAACTTCCGCCTGTCCGGTAAAATTCATTAAGCGGGGTTCAAAACTTACCGCCCTTGAGTACACGCATAATAATACGGCCGGCACGGTGGAATTTAATGACGCGATCTCGACAATACCGCTTTGCGACTGCGGCGCGCTGCTCGGCCTTGAAAAAGACCGCGGCTTCCAAAAACTGCGCTACCGCGCCCTTTTAATAGCGTTCGTTCTGCTTGAAAAGCCGGCGGCTTTTGACGATCACTGGCTTTATTTTCCGGACAAAGATATATTTTTTTCTAGGGGCTGTGAACTCTGCAATTGGAGCCCGTATTTTAAAAAAACCGCCTTCTACCCCATGACCTTTGAAATTTTCTGCGACAAAGGCGATGAAACCTGGACCGCACAGGAAAGCCATATAAAGGAACTGCTTCTCTCCTCTTTCAAAAAGATAAAGGGGCTTGAAAAAGCCGCTATAAAATATTTCACCATGGAAAAGCTGGATAACGCCTATCCCCTGCTTTACAGCGGTTACGAAAAAAGCCTGGCCGCCGCGATCGCCGGACCGGCGGCTTACTACAACCTGAAACTCGCCGGCAGAAGCGGAACGCATTCTTACTTTGACCTCGAGGAATGTCTGAAAAGCGCCAAAGCGGCGGCCGAAGCTGTTATTAACCTGAAACCTTCAGTTGACTGAAGGTTTCGGGTTAAATAGTTCCCGCGACTTTCCGAGCTAAATATGAAGATAACCTTTATCCATAACGGCTACGAAAGTCTGGCCATAGAGTCGCTTTCGGCCGCGCTCAAGAAAGAGGGGTTTGAGACCAGTCTTGTAATAGATCCGCTGCTTTTCAATGAACCGGGTTTCTGGCGCATAAAACCTCTGGCGCGCGCCTTTGACCTGCGCCGCGAGGCTATGCTCCGTTTGGAAGCTGACAGACCCGACCTGGTCTGTTTCTCCGTTTTCACAGATACCTTCCAATGGGCGCTGGGCTGGGCCCGGACGGTCAAAAAAGAACTGGGCGTGCCGGTGGTGTTCGGCGGCATACATCCCACCAGCGTGCCGGAAAAAGTCATCACGCGGGACTGCGTGGATTATGTCTGCGTCGGCGAGGGAGACCGCGCCCTGCCCGAACTGGCCGCGGCTCTGGCCTCAGGCCGGGAACCTTCAGTTCCGAATATCTGGCGGAAAAAAAATGGCGCCGTACTGAAGGGGCCGATGGCCGCGCCGGAAAACCCCGACTCGCTGGAATTTCCGGATAAAGAAATCTTTTACGGGCGCTATCCGTTTTTCAACCATGGCTACCTGGCCGCGGCCGGCCGGGGCTGTCCTTTTTCCTGCGCCTACTGCGCCAACAGCGTCTACTCCCGCCTTTACGGGGCAGGCTACGCCAGGAAAAGGAGCCCGGACCGGGTCATAGAAGAACTTTCCATGGCTAAAACCAGCTGGCGGCCGGGCTTCATACATTTTGCGGACGAAGTCTTCAACTGGGACACAGCCTGGCTTGAGACCTTCCTCCCGCGTTACAAAAAAGAGATACACCTGCCGTTCTCCTGCTTTATCTACCCGGACTTGCTGGACGCAAATAGCGCCCGGCTTCTAAAAGAAGCCGGGTGCTTCAAGGTCCAGCTCGGAGTTCAGACCTTCGACGGCGGACGCCGCAGGGAAATACTTAAGCGGACATCGGATAATAAAAAAATAGCCGCCGCCATAGACCTGCTCAGGCGCGAAGGTGTGTACACCGTCTGCGATTCCATTTTAGGCCTGCCGGGAGACACAGGCGAAGATCTGTTGAATCTGGCCGGTTTCTACGCGGAGCACACACCGGACCAGAACGAGGTGTTTTTTCTTAAATATTATCCCGGCACCGAGTTGACCATAAAAGCCTCGGAAGACGGTCTTTTGAAACCAGAAGAGCTCGCGGCGATAGAAGCCGGGGAAGGACCGTCCGGCATCATCAGCCGTCCGGCGGATACGCGGCCGGAGCTCAACAGGTTTTTCAGCCTGCTGCTCATGCTCCCGCTTATCCCCGCCGCCATGAAAAAAAGACTCATCAGAAGCGCTTTTTTAATTAAATTGCTGCCTGGCAATATTCTCCTTAGAATAATGACCCGCCTCCTAAGGCGGCCGGCCTATGATTTCAATACCGGGCAGTTCGTCCGCATATATCGCTATTTCATGGCGCTCAAGTTCAAGGGATTATGGCAGAAACTGTTCTAGTCACCGGAGCCACGGGCTTTATAGGGCGCGCGCTCGCCGCGCGGTTGACGGGCGGCGGCATTAAAGTAAGATGCCTCGCGCGCCGCGGCTCCGATACGCGCGCTCTCAAAGCCGCCGGCATGGAATGCGCGGAGGGAGACCTGCTGGACACGCTTTCGCTGGAAACGGCCGCGGCGGGAGCAAGCGCCGTTTGGCATCTCGGCGCGCTGGTAAGACCAAAGGGATTTCTTGTCTCACGCTTGAAACTCGAGAAAAAATTTCAAACCGTCAACGCTTCCGGAACGGAAAACATGGCCCGCGCGGCGGCCGCGGCCGGGGTCAAACGTTTTATTTACTTCAGCTCCGTCTCGGCGGCCGGCCCCGGCGATAATATAAAGGAAGAAGCCGAACCCCGGCCCCTTACGGCCTACGGCCGCTCAAAACTGGCCGGGGAACTGGCGCTCCGCCGGGCGGCGGCAGAAACCGGTCTGGATTTCATCATCCTGCGCCCGGCCATGGTATACGGGCCCGGCGCAGAAAGATGGACCGCCCTTTTCAAAGCGGTCAAAGCCGGCCTTGTTCCAATGCCCGGCGGAGGGGACAACATCATTTCCATCTGCCGGCTTGAAAGTCTGCTGGACGCGGCGTTCCTGGCGGCGGAAAAAGGCGCTTCCGGCTCCGCTTTCAATATAAGCGAAGGTTCCATAAAACTGAAGGACCTGGCCTCCATTCTGGCCGGGCTCATGGGGACAAAACCCGTTTACCTGCATCTGCCCACTCAATTTCTGGGCGCCGCAGTAAAGCTGGCCGACCTCAGCCTGGGGGCATTGGGACTGGCCCTGCCCCGTCTTAATCTGCTCGCGGACTACCCGTGTTTCAAGGAAGCCTGCTCCAACTGGTCGCACGACACCTCAAAACTGCGGGCGCTGGGCTGGAACCCGCCGGACACCCGGGCCGCTTTGGCCCTGACGCTTAAGGGGGGCGGTTTTATATGATACGGCTTATACCCGTAGACATCAGCCCCGCGTTTCCTGAAAAGGAAGAAGCGGTACCCTACTGCTGCACCCCTGCGTGGGCCGGCCTCTGCCGGGATGTCTTCGGCTACGAAGTAAAAACTTTTTCCATTGAACAGGACTCCGGGCGGATAGGCGGGTTCATGTACGCCGTGGTCCGGTCCCCCATATTCGGGACCAGGCTCGTCTCCATGCCTTTCTCCGACGAAGGGGCGCTTTGGTTCAAGCCGGGCGCGATCCCGGACGCGGACGGCTTGACGACGGTAAGGGATGCCGTCACGGAAGTTCTGGACAAGGCCGCCCGCGAGACCGGAGCGGACTACGCGGAGCTCAGAGGAACGGAAATTCTTTTTCCGGCCGGGGAGAAGGATGAAAGGTTCATCCGCGCTTTGCCTTATACCCGCTTTGTGCTGGATACCTCAGCGCCTTATGCCGCCCTGCGCGAACGTTTCCACATAAACCTCGTCAAGAACCTCAGGAAAGCCGACAAGCATGTCACGGTGACGGATACAAGGGACCCGGCGGAGGTCAAAGCCGTATATGATATTTACGCCCGGCAAATGCGCGAATTCGGCTCTCCGCCGCTCCCGGCTGAATACTTTGGGCGCCTCATGCGCGAAGGGCTGGGACGTCTGTTCATCGCCCGCGTGAACGGCAGAGCGGCGGCCATGCTTTTCACTTTGGAGCACAACGGCGCGCGCTTCGCGGATATCAACGCGGGGCTGCCCGAATTTGAGGAGTTCTTCCCGAAGATAAGGCTCTTCGACGAGACTATCCGCTCCGCCTGCGGCGGAAATTTCAGCGCGTATGATCTTATGCGGACGCGGCCGGGCTCGGGGGTCCATGAGCACAAGAAAAAATGGGGCGGGAAAGAATTTCCTATACGGTATTATTTCAGGCAGTACAAGCCGGGCGCCAACATATCCATGGACCCGGAGCAGAAACGCTTCGCCCCCGCCCGGTTCCTGCTCGCCCACATGCCGCTGCCCCTCCTGAAAAAACTCGGCCCAATCATCCGCCGCCACGCCGGAAAATAATTTAATTAAAAAAAAGAAGCCAGAAGTCAGAATTCAGTAGTCATCTGACTTCTGCAATGAGACACCCTGCAGTTTAAGCGCGATTTGTTGAAAATTTGGCGGGGTGGGTTATATTGGAGTTAAATAAGTCGCGATTCACTATTTGGGTGGCGGGGGAGCTGGGTTAGTAAAAACACATCTTCAGAAGCCAAAACTAACGTGACAGACCGTTGTCGTAGTCCTCTGCTACACTATTTCCACAGCCGCACTTTCACTTGTAAAGTATAAACAAGTCAGTTATTGGTAAAGTGCGGCTGTGTAAATATTTGCGGATTCTGATAAAAGCGCTGTTTGCCGGGGGTGCAGCTATGTTTGCGTGCGGAGCTCCTCATAAAACATTTCACCATTCAGCCGGCGTCTCATTCCCGGCGACACCCGGCTACCGCGCCAGCGATCCGCGCGGCGCAATCCTTAACCGCATCGTCACCGACAACCTCCCGGAGTTTAAACTGTGGATGCGCGACCACCAGCCCGACCGCCGGCCGCGACCGCATCCCGCTGTGATAACCGCAATGGAAAAGTTCACCGAATGCGGGGATATGCGCTTCGGCGCCGTCCGCTTCCGCTGCCCCGACTGCGGCCGCGACATGTTTGTGGCGTTCTCCTGTAAGCGCCGCGGCCTGTGCCCTTCCTGCGACGCCAAGCGGGCCTCCATAATTACGACGGACGCCTCCGACCGCCTGCTTCCCCCCGTCCCCTACCGGCAGTGGGTGCTGGTAGTGCCCAAGCGCCTGCGCTGGTACCTGAATCAGCGCTCCGACCTGCCGGGCGAGCTGTCCCGCGTCTTCGCCAAAGAGATATCCCGTTTCCTGCGCGGCAAGGCGTCGGGCACTCCCATCCAGCTTCATTTCGTTCAGCGCTTCGGCGGGGAGTTGAACCTGCATATCCACATCCACGCGGTGGTTTCGGACGGGGTCTTCAATCCTGGGGAGGACGGCAAACTATGTTATACGCCGGTCTGTGGCCCGACAGAAACGGAACTCGCGGCCATCACCGAGGCAGTGCGCAGGAAAGTTATCAGGCGCTTGCGCAGGATAGGCGGCCTGTGCGCGGAGGCGGCCGAACAGATGCTTTCCTGGAAGAATTCCGGGTTCTCTATACATGAAGAAGTGCGTATAGAGGCCAACGATAAACAAGGGCGCGAACACCTGCTCTATTATTGCGCACGGCCCGCATTGTCGCAGGCGCGGCTTGTTTATTCCGCAAAAAGCAAAACGGTAATTTACCGCACGGACGCGCGGGGCGGCAGGTCCGAACTGCTTACAATGTCGTCGCTGGAATTTCTGCGCCGGTGGGGATTGCTGATGCCCCCGCCCAACAAGAACCTGGTGCGCTATTATGGGGCGCTCGCGCCGCACTCGCCGCTTCGGGGCAAGGTCGTGGCTAAAGCGGCGGATGCGGCGGTAAAGGCGCGTCGGCGTGAAAAGCTGGAAAAAACTGTTGAAGGGGCGAAGAAGAAAGCGCGGTCCTGGGCCGCCTGCTTGGCGCGGGTGTTCGAGGTGTTCCCGCTTATATGTCCCAAATGCCAAAAGGAATTACTGCCGGTGGCGGTGATATTCAACGACCATGAACTTATACGGATTCTAAAGCATTTCGGCTTGCCGACTGATTTCCCCAGGTTCCTGCCGGTTCCCACAGAAATAGCCTGCTCTTTTGCTGAAAGCCCCTTACTCCCGCCAGCCGGCCGCTTTTTTTGATATTATACCTCTAATAACCGCCGCGGCAAAAATTTTGTGCGATTTTAGCGGCTCGACTCCCGATAATATTGCATTATGTTTCCTACATTAACCGCGCGCTCAGCCTGTTCGGCTACAGCTGGGTGATGCCCGCCAGTTTCTTCCAGTCGGTGAACCCGCTGTTCATCCTGATACTGGCGCCGTTCTTCTCCAAGCTGTGGGTGCGGCTCGGAGAGGCGCAGAAGGAGCCGCCGAGCCCGATAAAGTTCGTCTGGGGCCTGGGGCTGCTGGCCATCGGCTTCGTGGTGATGATAGCGGCCGCGGCGGTTTATCAGCAGTCGGGGCCGGTCAGCGTGATGTGGCTTTTAGCGGCCTACTTCTTCCACACGATGGGCGAACTGTGCTTGTCGCCGGTGGGGTTGTCGCTGGTGACGAAGCTCGCGCCGGCGAAATTCGTATCGCTTTTGATGGGAACGTGGTTCCTGGCCAATTTCGCGGCTAATTTCGTGGGCGGCTTTTTCGCGGGGAACTACGACGCGATGAATCACACGCTTTTCTATATGATACCGACGGGGACGGCGGTGGGGGCGGCGGTCCTGCTGCTCCTTATCACGCCGCAGCTGAGGAAATGGATGCACGGAGTGCATTAACGGCAGTGGTCAGTGGCTAGTGGACAGTAGTCAGTAACTGGCAGCTTAACATGGACATCCGGCTAAACGCCGGATGTTTTGTTTTATGCGGGATGTAAAGTCGCACGGGTTCGCGGGGGCGTGCGGCGGGGTTTTGCCGGCGCGCTCTCAATGGGCTTTATGGGGAAACGGCCTGCGCCGTTTCCGCCGGCGATGAACTCGTCGCGCACACAGTGCGCTCCTCAAACATTCATCGCCGGTCGCCTAATGATAGCGACTTCGCTGCAACGGCTTGGCCGAAAGCCCAGGTCGCGCGCCGGCAAAACCCCGCCGCCCGCCCCCGCTCCAATTTCCGCCTGCCGTTTCCCCTCGGAAACGTTCTTATTTATTTTTTTATTTATCCCCGCCCTGGAGATACTTCTTCCCCCACCCTTAAGGTCGCAGCCAACCTGATAAAATATTTTTGCATTCCACGTGCATTAAGCTGACCCATCACGCACTTAATAGCACCGCCCATTATTCCGTTTTAATTAAGAATCGGAAATGCGGGGAACTGTTTTTACACGAACACTTAAAACGCTTCAATAACACATAATCAAATGCCATTACCGGAGATATTTTTTTACTCATTTCAGATAACCGAAGCGCGCTCCCAACACAACTCTTCAACTCATTCGGGTCAAGCACATGCAAGAAAGATTTAGTCTTAATCATGAATGGTTTTAAGACTTCTACTCCGAATTCTGAAACCTCGTCAAGCAGGCTTAAATCCGGGATAAGCACAATGCAATGAATGGGCTGCTTCCGATTAAGTTCTATGTCATTGCCTTTTAAATCTGTAACCCTGTTTCCTGCATGAACGTTCCGACAAGCTCCTTTCAATTGAGAAACTGCCTTCACCAGATGTTTATAAACACCATTTATCAATTTGCACCTATTCGGGACATTATCCCTTGCGAATATCGTCAAGCTCTTTGACTCTACTAAAAAGCAACCCTCCTGATAATTAACCATAATATCAGACAACTCCCGTGGTTTTCCTGACTCATAAACCACTGGATTTTTAACAGCTCCCGATAGGGAAAGATTATCAAGGAACCAGACCCCAATTTCTTCTTGTTGATTCCCCTCTTCTCCAGTAATAATAGACAATCGACTATGACCTCCGCGATTCGTCAGATAATAATTATTGACTTCGTGCCAGGAACACTTCTCCGCAAGTGAAATCACCACCAATTTTGAGGAATCCTGCGCCTGCCCCCTTGAATTATCCAAAATTTTTCCCACCGTTGACTCATATTTTTCCAACATATTCGCAGGGCACAGGTTTATGCCAGATAATAGCCCGCACATTGAATCTTGTTTAAAAACGAACTTAACCGGCGACCAACAGACATTCGCTGTCACCTCATTGAATAAGTAAACCGGACATGCTGAAGCCTGAAGAAATGCGCAAATAGAATCCAATTCTTCTTCCCTTTCAACTATAGACCAGATGACAGCTGGCGCCACAGGATCATCATTAATTTGCACGCCATACATGAGGTGATTATTGGGAGATAGAACCGAGAATACAATTGCAAACTCTTTTTCTCTTATCAAATACTTTAAGATTTGTGAGTTCGCTTTAATAATTAAGGAGGGTTGCAGTTTAGAACCATCTAACTCCGACATGACAAATCTCACAATTGAATGCGCCCCAGAAAACTCTTTGTGATAGTGTGCAGACAAGATATGCATTTATAATTTTTCTCCCGAACTACAGCAGGGCTTTTTGGGCTAGGGCGTGGAGATAGGGGTCGGCTAGGGCTACGAGCTTTTTTCGGACTACGCGGGAAAAATATTCACGCTCGGTCTTGGTCATCTTTTCTTTGTTGAGGCGCTTGTACAGCAGGTCCTTCTGACGCGGGGTCAGCAGAAGCGAGAGGTAATACTCTCTTCTGAAATCTTCGTTCAGGTTCAATTTTTCCTTTTCCGTCATTTGTTTGGCCAGGCGGCTGCCGACCACATACTCTAAAAACGTTTTTTTCAGCCTATCCCAATCAAGCTGCCGGTTCCCGAACGGAAGCGGCTGGTTATTGCGGGTCTTTTCTTGCACCAGGTCCCAGGCTTTCTGATATTTCGGATCGCTGAAACCGCTCCAATTCTTATATCCCAGATCATACAGATCGAACAGATACCGGGAAACTGCGACCAGGGTCCAGAAACGTTCATGGGACTCCGGTTTGGAAAGTAATTTCTCGACAGTTTCCATGTTCAGCCTGGATTCTTTCCCCATGACGCAATGAGCCAAAACGACGGGGAAACCTTCTAGCAGACGCGTGTCTTCGCTTTCCGCTAAAGCGGCCAAGACCTTGTTAGGGTCGGCTTCGCCCTCCGGCTGCAGCAAAGGATAGCCGAACCGGGCTAAGGCCGCGAACAATTCTTCAGGGTTTTCCGGGGGCATAATTATTGACGCTTAACCTGGAAACTTCTGTTGAAGTTTCCCGCCCGCATAGCGGGCGCCCTTCGGGAGGCATACACCTCGTCGGGCCGGGCGCGCATAGCGCTGGGCCCTCCGCCCGCTTCGCGGGGAATTCCTCAGTATAATTATGTTCCTTGATCCTGCCAATGAAAGCCATTCTGAACTGAGGAATTCAGGTTAAGCCGGAGCAGCAATCCTTCCAGGTTTTGCATCATCCTTTCCGGATTAACATCATACTTGGCATGCTCCGCGTATCTATCCTTCAATTTTTTCAAATCAAAGCTTCCAGTCCTGAACTCTATGAGTTTCAGGCAGTCTTCAATGTCCACCGAGGTCCCCCTGAACATTTTAGTGATGATAAGGTCATAATCATTAAGAGCGCCCACAGAGATCTTTTTGAAACTTTTGATAAAAGTATGATTCTCCTGTTTCAGCGGCGGCTCCAGAAGCCCGGTTACATAAACGCGGTCACCCCGGAAAAGATCAAAAACAAAACCGTTTTCCCTGGACCAGCCGGTTCCTGTAGCCTGTTTATAACCCAGTTTTCTCAATGTTTGTACCAAGGCCCTATATTCCTCTTCAACCGGCACTATAAAATCCACATCCTTGGTGGAGGCCTTAATCCCCTGTATCGTTAATGCGGTCCCCCCGCACGCGATCAAATGCACTTTTTGCGGGACATATTCATCCCAGCCTTCCAGAATACCCCACAATTGCTCGTTGCTTATTCTATATTCTATCATACAATATATTGTATACCTAAGTGCACCTTATTGCATATTATAATGCAATATGCTCTATTTGTCAAGACCTATTCCCATCAGAGGTTATCGGGGGCCTAATTTTGATTCCGCCTCACGACGGACACCCTTGCCTTTGGCCGGCGGCAGGTTCTATTGACCCCCGCAGGGAACTTTTCCGCCGGAGGCGGACCCGCTTGCCGCCGGTCGTTTCCGCCAGAAGACGTATCCGCCGGTTTGTTTGGCGGATGGAGGGACGGGCTGCCTGGCGGGCATCCCCAAGCGTGCGCGCGCGCCGCGCGCACCAAATGAAAGCCCCCCCTCTCCAGGGGGGGCTTATGACAAACACTCCGCTTAAAACTTCACCCGTCTGATAACCTGCCGCTGCGTTAGTCGGTCAGGTCGGTGGGGTCCGCGAACCGCTCCCTCATCGCGGTGACGTCGGCCAGCGTTCTGTCGTAGTTGTTGTCGCGGTTGTTGAACATCGAGTAGTTCTGGGTCACATCCGGCTCGCCTTTAACGCGCTTGTCGGAGTGGATGTAGATATCGGAAGAGATGTCCTTGGTGTCCACCATCTGAATGACCACCTTCAGGAAGTCTTCGTACTTCATCTCGCCGCTGGAAGCCACCTTGGCGAGCTGTTCGGACTGGCCTTTCCAGGAGGACTCTTCCCTGACGCTGGAGATCTTCTCGATGAACTTGGTGGCCGCGCGCGCCATGGTGCTGACAATATTCAGGGGATTGGTGGAATCCTGGGAATTATCGAAGGAGCTCACGCCAAGCCGCTTCTGCACGGCCCTGTAATCGTATTTCACTTCGCCCTTATCGCTTACGGTGAACAGGTCCATGACCTTGTCAACGATAGCCGATTCCGTTTCCCGCATGACGTTCATATAGGCTTTCATGATCATCTGGGGCGCGGAGAAGACGATGTCCTGCACCGCTTTATCCGAGAACACCAGCTTGAAGGACATTACCACGGCCTTGTAGGTCTTGGTGGGATCGCTCTGGCTGCCGCCGTCGTAGTTATTGTGTTCGACCGGGGGCAGCGGCGGGAAGAGCACGGCGGCAGGGATCATATTCTCCGCGGTCGTGCCGTCGCCTTTCATGCCGGCGTATTTCAGCACGTTATTGGCGTTGTCCACCAGGCCGCGGGCCCTGTAATCGCCCTCGCCGATCAAGCCCTCGTACTGCTGGTAGAGAAGGGCGGGATTGGTGACCTTGCCGTCCGCCGACTCTTTATTTATCACATACATGTTCTTCTCTGAATTATGCTTGATCTGCGTTCCGACGAAGGGGATGTTCAGGGTCTCGCCGTTGGAAACGCGGGTCGCCTGCTGGACATGCACGGTGTCGCCGCCGTTCTTAAGCGTCTGGTAGCGGTGGTATACCGTAGCCCAGCTTTTCTGATGGTTGTGTATGACCGGGATGTTGATATTGAAGTTATCGGTATGCCCGTTGTAATGGTCCGAACCGGCGAAAGTGGCGGTCGCGGTTATTATCGAGCCGGTCTGGGCCGCCATGTCCTCCAACTCGCCCACGCCGGCGCGGCCGTCGGCTTCTTCTGCGAAGGAATCGAACTTAAGGCCCATGGCGATGAACTTGCGGATAGAATCGAAATCGCCCTGCAGGAACTGCACCACCTGCTCCACCTGCCCGGCGTCGTTGGGGTTCACGTTGAACTCAAGCAGCAGCTTCTGCCCGGTGGTCCTGACATGGCTGTAGGCCAGTTTGAAAGCTATCATCTTGTTGATCTGGCTGGCCAGCGAGCGGTCCACGGCCTTGGAGAGAATATCCTCGCCTTTCAGCAATCCGATATCCCCGGCCGGGATCTCGTACGTGTTCGCGGAGACGCCCACGCTCTTCACGGTCACGTGGTCTATCCTCAGGCGCAGCCTTATATTGTTCTCGTCTATCCTGTAGAGGCTGACGGAGGGCCGGCGCTCTTTGGTCTCGCCCGCGCCTATGGAAATATTTACCACCTCGTTCACGTTAGCCCCGATGCCTGCGCTGATGCCGTAGCGCACGGTCACGGGCAGCTTCCAGATCTCGCCGATCTCCATTTTGGAGATCCGTTTGGCGGTTACGGGGAGGACCGTTTTCATTTCATAAAGCTTTACGAGGGTCGTCAGCTGTTTGCAGTAGCGGTTGTCCTCAAGAGGCCTGACCACCATCGATCTGCCTTCCACGCCGCCGCTGACGGAAACCCCGAAGGAACCGACATTGGGCACCTGAAGCACTTCATGTCCTATGGTCGCGCTGAGCTTGACCTCTACCTGGTCTATCAGTGCCAGGCGCTGGTCGGGATACTGCTTCAGCTGCCGCTTGATGCCGCCGCCTATGCCGATCACGTTAACGAGCGTGGTGTTCTTATCAAGCTGGATCTGCGCGCTCTTGCAGAGCTTTTCTATTCCGCTCGTGCTGAGGTTGGACCAGAACGTAGTGAGTTCGTTGGAAACAGGGACCGTGGAAGCGACCGGTGTCCGCTCATCGGTGGAACTCTTGGCCTGGTCCATCAGTTCCTGCGCCGAGAAACCGCCGCCGCGGGAACCGTCGAACGAGAGGTCAGAGGCGTATGCCCCGAGGTTGGTGAAGAGTGAGATCAGAACCGCTGCGCTGAGTATGGGGAGTTTTGTCATGCAAATAGTATACAGCGCCGGCCGGAGTTCCATCAGTGGCTTAGGGCCTACTTTCGCGGAATTTTACAGCCCATGCGGTCTAGGCCCCGCCGGCTAGGCCTTTCTGGGCCCTTCGGTCCAGAACCCGCGTAAAGCAAGGGATATATTAAATAGGGGGTTCCATATGATAACAGCGTATTTATATGAATGGCGCAATGAGAACTTTCAGTTGAAAGGTTCGGCAGGCTCCCTAAATTCCAGTCGAAGGATTCCCGGAGCATAGTCCCGGCGCGGCCCGGCCGGAAGGCCGGGGAAATAGATCTCATACGGAATTGGGGGTTCCGTCGTCATACGGCGGTAATTTTAGAACTCCCGGTTCAGACTATTGACGCGCCCGCCCCGGCCGACTGAACTCCCTCCACCGCCACGCCTTGACCTGGGTTTTCCCCCGCCCGGCCGCCGCTCTTTTGCTGAAAGCCCCTTACTCCCGCCAGCCGGCCGCTTTTTTTGATATTATACCTCTAATAACCGCCGCGGCAAAAATTTTGTGCGATTTTAGCGGCTCGACTCCCGATAATATTGCATTATGTTTCCTACATTAATAAAAATGCAACGTCACACATAGCAACGATGTAGCTATTTTTTAAGGAGTCTATATGAATAAACTTATTATTGCTTTTGTTTTTATTACTGTCGGTATGAATTGTCCGATTGCGGCGCAATTACCGAGCGGAGACAATAGCAGTGGAAAAGACAAGCTAGAGAGTGAAGTAAATGAATCAACAGAAACGATAAAGCAGGAGTATATAGAAATCACCGGCGGGGAAACGGAAAATCAACGGAAAAGCGAAGTGAAATTTATCTCTTCCCAAGGCAAATTAATAAAAAGCATAAAACCCAGTTCTTCTGTTAAAAAGCAAAAAGACAAATGGCTGAATGAATATGAGGAAATCAGGGATGCGCAAAAAGAGACGGGGTTGGTGATGATTAACAGAACCAGGCAGCTTATGCCTTATGACCCCAGAAAGGAAACATACGGCAGGGATAGCGCGTACAAAGGGGAATATTGGGACAAGGAAATAGAAACTTTAAACGCAAAAGGGGAAAGTCTTTTTAAAAAATCTTTCCGGACATACCCCGGCGCCGATTTAATGACCACTACTTACTGGCGGAATGCTTTTGCCGGGGATACCAGCCACTTTTTTGTCTATTACCGCGACGAGAAAGGCGGCGGGAACATAGAGATTTACAAGGCCACCGGAGAACTGGTGGCGCATGGCAGGGCAGAGCATGATATAGACAAAATAGAAATATCCCCCGACGGCAGTATGGCGGCAGGATATGTTGATATGTACGACCAGGAGGGAGAACCTAAATATATTTTCCTTCTGGATGTGAAAACAGGAACAACTAAACTCGCAAAAGCTAGCGGGAAAATTAATGGCAGACAATGGGATTCATCCTTTTATTTCAACCCTAACTTCAAATCTAAAGCATGTATTAATGTTTGGATTGTGCCAAATTATCCGAATGAGAAAGTTAATGGTTGGGATGGGTACTTGGTTTTCAATGAAATCCCTGAAAATCTTTCTATTCTTATGAAGCAGGAGAATACAAAATGAAGCGGATTTTTGTTTGTCTTGTTTTTGGCCTTATCGCCAATGGGGTTGCTCAATCTTTAGAGCCGCCTGTCAACTATGACATAACATCGGACTATGGTCCGCGTGATGTGACAAACGGCACCTGGTTTCATGAAGCAATTGACTATGCCGCGCCCATGTGGACGCCGGTTGAGGCTGTGGAAGAGGGAAACATATCGGACATAGGCTATCAAACCCCGCCGGAAAACGGATCATCCGGCGGCTGGTATATAAAAGTCAGCACCGGAGCCAGGACCTGGGCATATCTACACTTGTCCACAGATGTGGCAAATGATAATCCCATATCACCGGATACCCAGTTTGAGATAAAATTTGTCACTTTAGAAAACGCCGCTAATCCAGTAGACATTAAACACCAGTACGTATTTATATTTTGGTTTAACCGGGGTCTTAAGAAAGCTCAAAAAGTATTAGCTTTTTTAGAACCAAATAAAACTTGGTATGTTTATTGACGCGCCCGCCCCGGCCGACTGAACTCCCTCCACCGCCACGCCTTGACCTGGGTTTTCCCCCGCCCGGGCCGCGGCAAAAATTTTGTGCGATTTTAGCGGCTCGACTCCCGATAATATTGCATTATGTTTCCTACATTAACCCAGCCGCGTGCCATACGCTCATGATATTGGCGGGTTATCTCCTGCTCGGTCTTATTGGAAGAGTCAAGAAACTTGGTTTCACCATGTTTGCGGATATAGTCTACACCGCCGCGTTGCTTTATATCAGCCAGGACTTTCTTTAATTCTTTGTTGCGTGTCTTGTCGGTGGTGGTAGCGGCCTCAGTTTTAATGTCGAGCAACACCTGCTTCGGGTCGGCGGTGGCCCATTGCCGTAGTGTTTCAAAATCTTTTTTTGTTACCTCATCGGCCTGGCCGGTTTTAATAAAATCGTGTACCTGGGTAAAATAGTTGTGGATCAATTCATGGATAACGGTGGATGCGTCGGCATCGGGGCCAAGAGTGATAAGGCGCTGAATGGGGTCGTAAGAACCGCGGTAATTATTACCTGGGGCCCCCTTGCCGATAACATTTTTTTCTGTTATACTATTAGTGCCTTCCGGATGACTGGCAATGGCTTCCAGCGGCACCGAGGTTCCCTCGGGAGCATGGATGGTGGAACTACCGCCCACCCCGGAAGGTTTCTTTTTTTCCCATACAACTTTAAGATTCATTAACAGAATGAGGACGTCGATTGAGAAAGTTCCCACCATTCTGAATTCTGGCTGCTGAATTCTGTCTTCCTGATTATTAATTTACGGCTTCTTCCAGATGAGGTAGGCGAAGATGCCGTGGCGGACTTCGGTGACCGCGCCGGGTAAAAGAGCCGCGTAGCGGCGGCGGAATTCGTCAAAAGAGAGCGGGATTTCGCGCCTCTTGTGGCGCGCTACGCGCGTGTTTAAAAAGAAGGCCTTCAAAAATGCCCGGAAGAGCCGCAGCGGGTTGTGGCGGAAAAGCATTTCCAGGTAATACCGGAGTGCGGTAAGTTTGGGCTGGTCGGCGACGGCGTCTATTATCACCAGCGTTCCGCCCGGCGCCATGCTGTCGACAATGTTCCTCACCGCCGCCTCCGCGTCACGGACATGGTGCATCACCGAGACCGCGATAACCGCGTCAAACTCCCCTTTTGGAAGCCCGCCCTTCTCGATATCCAGCTCAAGAACTTCGGCCTGCGGCATTATGGAAAGCGTTTCTTTGGCCGCTTTGGCCATGCCTTTGGAAGAATCCACCGCCACAAGTTTAGCGGCCTTGCCGAAAAGAGCCCTGGCTCTGCGCCCGGTCCCGCAGCCCGCGTCCAGAACTTTTTTGCCTTCGGCAGGGAGCAGTTCCAGCAGGTCCCTGTTGTGTATCTCTTCCACCCAGTCCACATCCCGGCCGTAATCGCCGGCCCATTCGTCCCATTCTTCGGGGTCGTTGGGGGACGACGCCAGTTCGGCCGGATGCGGCCCGGGGCCGGGCCTCGCAAGAACGGGGCCGAAAACCTCGCGGAACCGCGGAGAGTTCATCGGGCAATCCACACTGGAATCAAGGGAGGAGAACATCGCCGACCCCCACATCCTTTTAACGATGCGCCGCATGGGCTCCTCGCGCACGTTCCCAAAGGAAAGCGGCATATAACAGCAGGGCTGCACGTCGCCGTACGGCGACACGTAAAAATGCGTGCGCCTGGCACAGCTGCACATGAAAGCGCGTTCGGGCGATGTCAGGAAAACGGATTCCCAGTAAACATCCTCGGACAGGCGCGAGCGCAGAAGGGCGACATCCTCGGGCCCCAGGCCGACATCGTCCCGTTTGAGCCAGCGGCCAGCGCGCAAGGGCGAAAGCACCCTGGTCCTGACCTTGAGCGAGCGGGCGATGGCAAGAATGCGGTCAAGGCCGCCGTCGCGCAGGCTTGAGCCCGTGGCGTAGGTGGAAAGGGACACGTCTATGCCGGCGTCCCGGCAAAATTCTATCGCGTTCAGGGCGGCGCGATAGACCCCCGGCGTCCGGCGGAGGCGGTCGTGCTCGGCCTCATCGGCGCTGTCAATGCTCACGCCTATGCGGTCGAGCCCGGCGCCTGCCAAGCTGCGAGCCATTTCCCTGTCTATCAGTATGCCGTTCGTGTCCAAAGTCACCAGTAAACCCAGCGACTTGGCGGCCTCCACCATTTCTAAAAGTCCTTTTGCCAGCAGAGGTTCCCCGCCGAAAAAATAAACCCCTCCGGCGCCGAGCGCCCCCGCCTGCCTGATAAGCTCAAGAACTTCTTCCTCGCTTATTTCCTTCCGTTCCAGGTCGCGGTAGGCGGTGGTGCCGCAGTGCACACAGCGGCACTGACATTTGTAGGTAAGGCCGATCATCACGGTAGCGCCGAAGAGAGGATAAACGCGGCGTACGACGGGCTGCAGCCAGCGCTGATAAGCCTCTATGAGGGCCATTACCGCCCCGTTGTTCAAGTGTGGGCGCAAACGCGCTCCGACCTGTTTTTTGACAAGGCGGTTGAAGGCTGTGGCGATGGAAAATGATGTTTTCATGTGCGGAAGGCCGGTCGGCCCGTTTATTTTATCATTAATGCCGGCGGCCTCATTTTTCCGGGAGAGTATTCACGGCAAAAAACAGAATTTTCCGGAAGCCGGTATTTTAAATCTTTCAGCCTGCCTGAAGCTGTAATCCTCTTTTTCAAGGCCAAGCCTGTCCGCTATATCCGCGGCCGTCGCTTCGTCCCCCCGCGCATTCCCGCCGCATAATAATATCTCTTTTTTTCTTTCTTTTTCTGCGATGACCTGAAAAAAAGGCAGGTCGGCCGGGAAAGTCCGGTCTATCACGTCCGCCTCATAGAGTCTCTCTCCCCGCCCGTTCCCGATAAATTTATCCTTTCTGCCGGATATTTTAAGCATCGATCCGCGCCGGCCGCAGGCGCAGGCCCTCAGCGCGGTTTCGCCGATATCTCCGGTACCGTAGCGGAGCATGGGCATAAGCCGGTTGTTGAAATCGGTCGCAATTATTTCTTTTTCCCCGCCCGTTTCCACCAGGTAATCGGCTTCGTTGATATGCAGCCAGCCTCCGGAACCGGCGCAGCCGAGCGCCGCATAGCCGAGTTCGGTGGAGGCGTACATATTGAAAACTTCGGCGCCGAATTTTTCCCGCGCCTCTTTACGCACCGTTTCGCCCAGAACCGTGCCCACGGTCAGCACCGCTTTCAGGCGTTTGAAGACAGGCGCGGGACGGCCCCGCAGGATCTTGAGGACGGCCATCAGCGCGTCGGGCCTGGTTATTATCAGCACGGGGTTTTCATTCAGCGCTTTTTCAAGCAGGGCGCGGGGCGCGCCGGGTTCGTAGAATATGAGGCCGTCATAATATAGATTTTTTCTGTTATGGAACAGCCGGTAAAGGACATACTGCTGGAAGAACTCAAAAAATATTTTTGAAAAAGCCCGGCTTTTGAACATTGCGCCCAGGTTATTGAAATAGCCGTATTCCGCCGGGTGAAAGGCAACGGTCTTCTCCCCCATGCGCCAGCCTGTTGTTTTCAGGACTGCCAGCAAAACCGCGTATCTTTTTACCACCGCTTTCAGATCCAGCGCGGTCTCAACCTTTCCGGCGCGCCCGGTGCCGCCGCTTTCAAGACGGGCCATAGGGCGTCTGTTGCCGAGAAGATTCATTTTTCCGGCCAGGTCTCCGCGGCCGAGGCGGGGCAGCTTACCGAGCTCATCCAGCGAGGCAAGTCCGCCGCGCCCGACGCCCGCGGCCGTGCAGGCCGCGTCATACTCCCGCAGATGCCCGCGCGCGTGAATAAGAAGCCTGTTCAGTTTCTCAAGCGGCGCTATCCCCCCTCCGCCGAAAGTCCCGGCTGTTTCCTCAAAATCTGCCGCCAGCAGGCCGCCGGTCTTGAATATAAATTTTTCTCTAAAGTTCATGTTATGCTGACAAGTCCCTGACTGATGAGACACCGCCACGTTGCGCTTTTCCCTTCAATGGCAGCCTGTTAGTAAGAGGGTAAGGGACGCTGCTTCTTAACTTCCTGATTATCACTTCCTGAGGTTATGTCTACAATTCATGAAGATAGTAAACAGCGTCCCCTGATACTGATATGCGGTTTTTCCCCGCCAGGCGGTCACTCACTTACTAAAAATCCGCCAACTCCCGCCGCTGGCCGCTTTTTTTGATATTATACCCTTAATGACCGTCGCGGCAAAAATTTTTGGCGATTTTAGCGGCTCAACTCACTATAATATTGCAATCTGTTCCCTACATTCCAAAAAATGCTTTCCTGTCCTTTTTCACTTTCCGCGCTGATACCCTCCCTGTCTTTCCACCGGCATCTTGCATATGTGCCGGACGGGTTTTCCGTGGTGAGTGCGGCGATTTTTAAAATGTCATAGACAGCACAGGATTTTGCGCTTTTAATATGTTTCAATTGTTTTGGACGGTACAATGAAACTTATTTTCCACCCGCTGTTTTTGAAACATGAACTGGCCGGCCACCCGGAAAAGCCGGAAAGGCTGTCACTATTGAAACTCGACAATTACGTGGCGGCGGAGAACGGTGAAAAGTATCTCTCGCTTGCGCATGAGGCCGCCTACATCAAAAAAATAAAGGGCATGTCGCTCGCAATAGCCGCCGACGCCACGACGCCGCGCAGTGAACCGGGCAAAGCGGAACACCTTGACTCGGACACTTATGTAAGCAGGGACACTTACGAAGCCGCCTGCTATGCGGCCGGCGCGGCGGTACAGGCCGCCGGTACGGGCGGATTCGCGTTAACACGGCCTCCGGGGCATCATGCGCCTTACGGGGGATTCTGCATCTTTAACAACATGGCCATAGCGGTGAAGACGGCAGGTAAACGTACTTTTATAATAGACTGGGACGCGCACCACGGCAACGGCACAGAGGCGTTATTGAAAAATGATAAGAATGTTATGTGTTTCTCTACGCATCAGGCTCCGCTTTATCCCTGGACCGGACTGCGCAGCAGAGGGAACGCCATCAATATCCCTCTGAAAGCCGGCGCCGGCGACGAGGATTATCTGCGGATCGTTGAGAAAAAATTGCGCCCCGCTCTGGAGGCCTTCCAGCCGGAGCTTGTCGGAGTGAGCGCGGGGTTCGACAGCTATTACAAAGACGCCGGTATGTTGACCAATTTGCGGCTTACTCAAAAGAGCTACGAGGCCGTCTGCAAGGCTATAGCCCGCTATAAAGTTTTTTTCCTGCTGGAAGGGGGCTACAATCCCGAAAGCGTAAAAGACGGCGTAGAGACTGTTGTCCGCCAATTCACTTGATCAAAATCCGCCAAAATCCCGAAGGATCAGCCGGCGATCTCTTTTTCAAAGAAGACCGTTGATGTTTCTTTATCATGCGTAACAATAAAATCGCGTTTACGGAAAACTGAAATCATCCTTTGATTTTCGGATGTGGTCTGGGCCACTATTTTTTTAAGTCCCCATTTTTTTGAGATATCAAAGCAGTAATCAGTAAGGATGCCGCCCAGCGCCTTGTTCTGCCATTTATCCGTGACCAAGATAGCGTACTCCACATTTTCATGCTCGATGTTGGCGATAAGCCTGCCGACGCCTACAAGCTTCTTTTTTCCGTCCTCAACGATTTCGGCCACTATAGCTATCTCGCGGTTGTAATCGATATAACAAAACCTGGCGGCCACTTCGTGGGACGCCCAATGGAAAAAATAATTAAACCGCGAATAAATAGATTCCCGCGAACAACCGCTCAGGAATTCAAGCCACATCGGCTCGTCTTCAGGCCTGATAGGGCGGAAGGTCACTTCTTTTCCCCCTATCAGGACCGGCCGGGAAACATACTCCTCCGGGTACGGGACGATAGCCAGGTGGGAATATTTTTCGATATTCATCGCTGTTGAATCCGTCACAATGCGCGCATCAAGGGCAATAAGCCCATCCGGCGCGACAAGCAAAGGGTTAATGTCCAGCTCCACTATTTCCGGGTAATCAGCCGCAAGATATGATAAGCGTATGATCACTTCAATTAACTTATCCAGGTTGACGGGCTTTCGGCCGCGATAGCCGTTCAATAAAGGCCATATCTTAAGCTCCTCAAGCATCCTTCTGGCTAATCGTTCGTTCAAAGGCGGCAGGCCGAGCGAAAGATCGGCGAAAAGTTCCGCGGTGGTACCACCGGCGCCGGCCAGGATCACCGTGCCGAACACCTTGTCTTTTTTGATCCCCAGAATAAGCTCGATCGAATCGGACATCCTGACCATCGGCTGCACCGTAACGCCCTCAATAACAGCTTCAGGCATTTTCTCCGCAACCCCTTTCGTGACCGCATGAAAGGCTTTTTCCGCCTGTTCATCGTTCCGTATATTCAGCATTACCCCGCCGACATCCGATTTATGGCTGATCTGCGGCGAAAGGATCTTAAACACCACAGGATAACCGATGCTGCCGGAGACGGACGCCGCCTGCGCCGCGGTCCGGGCCGTCTGGGGAATAGTCACCGGGATTCCATAGGCTCTTAATAATTTTTTGGAATCCTCTTCGGAAAGCGCCGCCGCCCGGCCTTTCAGGATGGCATCGAATTCTTTGCGGATCTTTTTCCTGTTCAGGGAGAATTCAACGGGAATATCCCTGGGGGTCTCATACAAAGTTTTCAGGTTCCTGGAATAGGAGACCATCGTCATGAACGATCTGACAGCCTGTTCGGGCGTTTTATAAGACGCGACTTTATACTCATTGAGGACCCTGATGCCCTCTTTCATGTGATATCCGCCCAGCCAGCAGGCGAGGACCGGCTTTGCGGTGCCCGCCTGCAGCTCGCCGATCGCTTTCGCGGCAAGCGCCACGTTCGTCATGGCCTGCGGGGTAAGGATGACCAGAACAGCGTCCACGTTCTTGTCTTCCAGCACGATCCGCGCCGCGTTCGCAAGCCGTTTATAGCGGTCATCGCCCAGCACATCCACGGGGTTCCCGCGGGACCACATCGGCGGAAGGAGCTCGTTAAGTCTCGCCATGGTTTCGCCTGAAAATTGCGCGAGGGTCCCTTTGGCCGCGATCAAAGCGTCGGTGGCGATAACACCCGGGCCGCCCGCATTCGTGACTATGCCCAATCTTGCGCCCTGCGGGATCTTGTCCCTGCCTATCAAAGCGGCGCAATCGAATATTTCCCCGAGGTCATAGACCCGCGCGATGCCCGTGCGCTGGAAGACCGCGTTGTATATGTTGTCGGGGGAGGCGAGAGCCCCGGTATGAGAGGCGGCGACGGCGGCGGATTCGGGGAATCTTCCCGCTTTATAGACTATGATGGGTTTGGTCCTTGCGAACGCGCGGGAAGCGGATACGAATTTGCGCGCGTTGGAAATTGACTCAATATAAAGAAGAATGAATTTTGTGGCCTCATCCATTCCCAGGTAATCTATCAGATGGCCGAAATCGACATCTATGGTATTTCCCAAAGAAATGAAGGTTGAAAAACCTATATTTTCATCCCTTGCCCAATCGAGGACCGAGGTGCAAAGAGCCCCCGACTGGGAAATAAAAGCGATATTGCCTTTGTCCGGCATCAAAGGCGCAAAGCTTAAATTCAGGTTTAAAGCGGGCACAATGATTCCAAGGCAGTTAGGGCCGATGATTCTCATCCCTGCATACTGCGAGCGGATAGTTCTTATTTCTTCTTCCAGCTTTATTCCTTCTTCTCCGCTTTCTTTAAATCCCGCGGACATTATGATAATTCCCCTGATGCCGTTTTCGCCGCAAGCCTTCACCCACGCGGGAACCTTTTGGGCGGCGGCGCAGATCACTGCGAGATCGGGCTTTTTAGGAAGGCTTTTAAGGTCCGGGAAACAGGAAATCCCCATTACGGCTTCGCTCGTTTCATTAATGGGATAAACGACCCCTTTAAAACCGCCGCCGACAAGATTTGACAAAACCTTGCCGCTTACGCTGTTTGGATTAATAGAAACGCCTATTAAGGCTATCCTCTTCGGCCTAAAAATACAATCCAGAGTGTGAATACTCATTTAGAATATTATGCGACAATAAGGGGCGGTGAGCAAATTTTCATTGGCACATAGCCGGGAGGACGGGTTACAAAAAGCCGGTTGTTTCAGTTGTAAACCAAGGGCAGGATTTGGTCGCGGGGCCGGTTGCGCCGTCGCTCAACCGGCCCCGCGACCGGGCACCACTCCTGACAGCCATCCGGCAGGAAAAAATGTTTAGGTCATGGGGACGTTGCAAGTTCCCAACTGATAAAACACTACCTTATTTCAAGAGCAGGCGTTTCTTCCGCTTTGTGTTTGTTGAAATTCGATAATCGGGCGGCGCTCAGCGGAAAATCGCCGGAAGTAAACTCGGGGATGTTATAACTTTTAAAAAACCCGTCATAAAAGCCGGGGTCTTCCTGCGGCAGGATAAACGGTTTTGAAGCTTCGCCCCGGCTGCTGAAGTAGGAAAAATACGGCCGGGTAAAAACGCCGTCTTTTCTCCTGCTCGAAAAAACGATCCAGCGCCCGTTGGACGACCACGAATGATAACTCTCGGCCTCGGCGCTGTTAATAGGCGGTTTTTCAACTTTCCGGGTCGCCAGATCCATGAGATAAATGTCCGCTTCCTTATGCCAGATGAAAAAGTTCCCGTAATCGGCCATCGTAAAAAGCAGCCAGCGCCCATCGGGCGAAATCCGCGGCAAAGCGGCGCTTTTATTTATGGCGGAGGCGTTGAAAACCGTTTCGGGAGGGCCGAACGTTTTCGTCGCCAGATCGAAAGCTCTCCGCATTAAGTTATAGGCCGGCCTGGTAATGTCGTCCACATTTCCGTCCTTCCTGAATGTTTCCGTCTGCGTATAATACAGATACTTTCCGTCGGGCGACCAGGACGGATAGGTTCTAAAAATATTGTCTTTCGAATAGAAAACAGGGTCGGAGAACATTTTGTCTTTTTCCACGTCATAAAAAACCAGCGAAGACCCCAGATCGTACACTTCGATATATTTTTCCCCTTCGACATGAAATTTCTGCAGAATATCGTTGCTGGAAAAGGCTATTATCTTTCCGCTTGGATGCCACGAAGGATACACCGCCCCTTTTTTCATGCCGGGAGCTTTCAGGTTTTTCTTGCGCAGCCGGTTCTCGTGAAAAATAACGGTCCCGCCGTTTTCTCCGCGGATATGCAGCAGCATGTCGTTGCCGTTCCGGCTGTTGAACGCATGGCAGTTTACGCAGGCGTTTTCGGTGGAAAGGTTGTCGAATAAAGCGGTTTCGCGGAAATTGCCCAGCTGCCGCCGCATTATGGACATACGGCTCCAGGTGCTGTAAAGCGGATAGATCAGCCGGTAAGTCAGGCTGTCGTCAATCGCCTCCTTCGCCACGTGCAAAGCGATGGGCGCGTATCTTATCCAGCCGGAGCTCTCAAGGGCATAGACCTGAACCCGTATATCTTTTCCGACGCAGGCCTGCAACAGCCGTTCCCAGCGTTTCTGGTCGAAAAACACCTTGTTGCTTTCCACTTTCGCCCGGAATCCGTTTTCCGAGCCGCATTCGGCCTCCGCGATAAACTTTTCACCCGGCTCTTTTATCATAAAGTTCAGGGGGGCGATATTGGGCGGGATCATTATCGCATCATAATCGGGAGAGATCCGTGGCGCCGTTCGTATAACCACGTACCTGTCGGGCAGGCGCTCCTTGCACGCGCAAAGCCCCAGCGCAGCGAAAAAAACGAACGATCCAAAACAGAAATGTTTACCGGCTGTATGGTTCATGGCTGCGTACTCCGCGTTTTACCGTGAAAAAACGTTGTGATAAAAAAGGGTGTCTCCGTACCGGTCGAATAGCTTCTTCCTGTAACTTTCCCTGTTTTCTCCGTTGATATCCCGCATTTCTTTCAAAAAACCCGCATTCCGGCTGGAGATCTCCCGATCAATCGTAAAACGGCGAGCCGTCGGATCGGCCGGATTGGTCATTTGATAAATCAGGATCGCCTCCTGAAATAATCCGGGAAGTTTCTCATAATGATAATTCTGGATTTCCGGAACATAGTATCGGTAAAACGCATTAATTTCATTACGTAAGATCAGGTGGACGCTTAACGCCTCAAAGATGTTTTTATCGCGCGGATACAGGTCATGATATCGTTCGAGGTTTTCCAATAGAGCGCCGCCGCTGAAATAATGGCCGAGTTTGGGCGCCGGCGGGGTTTCTTTCATAAAAAACCGGGGCAAGGCTTCCATCCGGAGGTTGTAATCCCGGTCTTTACATACCTTCCGGACCCATTTCCGGTAAAACAGCGTGCGTTCCAGTTTTTTGAAATACATTTCGGCCGCGGCAGGGTGGCCGGATAAACTAAGCGAAAGCGCGATTTTTTTGGCGATGAAAGGCGTTTCATCCGCAAGACTTTGCGACGCCTCGACAAACCAGTAATGGGTTTCGTTCGGAAGCCCCAGATAATAATAGAACAACCCCCCGCATTCGTCCAGCAACCAGTCGACAGGGTATGGATGCTCCGCCCAGCCTATATCGAAACTTTGATCGTATTTCAAAGCGTCTTCGGCGAGGCGGCCTTTATTCATCAGGGCGATATCGGCGAATAAAGTCAACAAGGGGGACAATCCCCTGTTTTCATTACAGTGTTTCAAAAGCAAATCCCATTCTTCCCTGTCGGCATACTTCAAAGCGATGATATTTGCTTTGGCGGCCTTGTCGTACGTCTGATTAAAAGAAACCCCCGCAAACAGCGTCAGGAACAGCCATGTCAGAGCCTTATAAACCGCCGGTTTTCCCGGGCTTTTTATTTTTGGAATAAAATACGCAACCAGCGGAATTGCCGGAAAAGACCCTAACAACGGCAGCATCATGGGGAAAAGCACGGATTTAGAGGAGAAACTTCCCGTCAGCATATTCATCGCGCCGGGGGAAAAAACAAAAAGCGCGTTCAGCGTATAGGGCGCCAAAATGTGTATAAGGAGGTAAAGTACGCCGTAGAGTTTGGCCGTCCTGTTTTCATAAATGAGCGAAACGACAATAAGAAAAGCCGACAGGAAAAGGAGGGTCAGCGTAAACAGCCAATGAAGGAACGGAGCAAGCAGCAGATAAACGATTATGCGAACGCCCGGTTTGCGGATCGAAATAAAGAGGCGGGAAAGCAGAAGCGCCAGGAGCGCCGCAACGGCTATTTCCAGATCGCAGCTAAAACTCCTGTTCAATAAAGCCGCATACGCGACGCCGATGAAATAAGAAAAACCCAGATCGTCCGGGCGGCGGGAAAGCCTGCAAATAATGGAGCGGGCGGATACGACGGTTGAAAGAGTCAGGGCCGCCAGCAACAGGGCGCCCAAAGGCAGATAATAGAAGAACTGGGCTATGAATGACGACACATAATACAGCATCCCACCCCATTCAGCCAGCGCGCCGAGCAGGTGATCGCGGCCGAAGTAAAAACCGGAGTGGATCTCGTTAAAAACAATAATGTGAGGCGCAACAAGCCCGAAAAAAGCGAAGAGCAGAACGAAAAAGAAGACGTCCCGGCGGATAAACGGCCGGTTAGTAATTTTTTCGGCGGAAATTTTTTCCATAGCGTTCTAAAGCATTTCGGCTTGCCGACTGAACTCCCTTAAGCCACCGCGTTTGACCCGGCTTTTCCTTCGCCCGGCCGTGCCTCTTTTTTTGAAAACCCTCTTACTCCCGCCAGGCGGCCGCTTATTATACTTTAATGACTGTGCACCGCAAAAAGTTTGGGCTGATTTTTGCCGCTCAACTAATGCTAATCACCATTATGTTCCTAACATTCACAGGCCCAAGTATAATATTTTCTTCCCGGCAGCAGCTTCCGGATGCGCCTTGCGCCAAGCCGGATCCCTGGGCCAGCATTTGGCTTTTTCGCGGAACAGCACGTTCGTGGTCATAGCGGTTATCACTGGTTGCGCTTCAAGGTTTTCGGAGCCCTTGAATATGAAAGGAAGATGCTCGCAGGGGGCAAAGCTTGAGTCAGGCAAAACCATTATTTTATAGGCTGAACACAGTTCGCAGTCTATCAGCGCGGTCCGGTCCAGAACCGGGCCCCGGGCGCGGAACGCTATGTCCGCCACGGCCTGCCGGTCCGAGAGCTCAAGACGCAGTTCTTCGAATTTGTCCGCCCAGCCGCCCGACGCCACCGGCGGCAGGACCCTGACGGCCCCGGCCCCCGCGGCAAAGGCGCGCGCAAGCAGTTCTGAGAGCGTTCCGTCCGCGGCGCTTCCGCGCGTGGCATAACACGAGACCATGCATTTCTGCCCCAGCTCCCCGCACAGATTCAAGGCTTTAACTGCGGCCTCGTGGCAGCCGGGAACTTTTCTGACGGAGTCGTGTATTTCCGGCAAGGCAGAATCCAAGCTGATATTCAGACAGGCAAGTCCCGCATGCTTCAGTTTCATAATCAGTTCTTCGGTCACACCGATCCCGTTGGTCTCCACGAACACCGTCATGCCGGAGTCCGCGCAAACGGCGACCAGCTCCGCAAGGTACGGGACCAGAGTGGGTTCTCCGCCGGTAAAATGTATCCTTGGTATGCCCAGCGCAGCCAGTTCCCTCGCTCTTTCAAGCGCCCGGGCGCGCTCCATTGTTTTTCCAGCGAAGAACCCGCTGAAAGTTCCGGATGAACAGGCCGCGCACGAGCATTGGCAGCTGAAAGTGGCGGCAAAAACGGCCATACCCGGCACTCTCCTGCCAAGCAGTCTGCGCTTGAAAATATAAGAGGCGTACCTGGCGGCTCTTTTAAAATTAAGCAGCCCGGCCAGAAATAGCGCCCCTTTTGAACGAACGAACAGCCGCTTTGCCGCGGCGGCCGCCGGCTGAAGAAAGGCACGCCCGAAATATAACCGAAAAAAATAGTGCAGGAAATAGCGCAGGCTGCCGGCGAGCGAGAAGTTCGGATATGGGTTCGGGTTGCCTTCAAATTTTGCGAGCAACCCGCGCAGCGCTATGACAGGCAGGCGCAGACTGAACGCGGGAAGCAGTTTCCAGAGATCTCTGGCAAGCATCGCCTGAACCGCTTTTCGCGGCAGCAGCGAAGCGAGAAAAACCATGTTGCGAAGCCTTGCGCGTTCGGGCGTGTAACTGTGGCCGCCGTGCCCGTAAGGGACCGAAAATTCCCCGTCTTCCACGGCGCGGGCGGTTTTTTCCGAGACGAAGCCCTCCTTGCGCGCATTTTCAAGTATAGCCGTGCCGGGATAGTACCGGAGCCAGTTGACGTCATGGAAACCGGCGGGGTTAGCCGCCGCGAAGGCGGCTATAGCTTTCAGTTCTTTTGTATCCTGGCCCGGCAGCCCGAAAATAAAGTTGGTGTAGGCGAAAATATCCGCGTATTTCAGCAGGCTGAGCGCTTGTTCGGCGGCTTCAATGCTTTCCGCGCGGCCGAGGCATTCGCGGCGAATGTCTCCGCTTATGGTCTGAACGCCCATGTTCACAGCGGTGGCGCCGGCCGCTTTCAGCAGGGCTACAGTCCGCTCGCCGGCGTCAGCGGGGTGTATATTGCAAAAGAAGGGCAGCCCTATTTCTTTAGGATAGACCTCGGCGAACTCCCGCAGCCAGGCGAGGTCGGAAATAAAAAGGTCATCGCAGAATGAGACCCGGCGGAAGTCCCGGGTTTTCGCCGCAGACCGCAGTTCGGCTATCACGTTTTTTACGTTGCGCCTCCTGAAGAAGCGGTCCCGGCAGCCGAGGCGGGAAAGGACCCGGCGCATTGCGCTGTTATGGCAGTAGGTACAGGCGTTCGGACAGCCCCGGCCTGTGACTATGGAATAGGTATCGCGCACAAAACCCGGATATTCGCGGTAAAACAGATCTTTATCGGGAAACGGCAGCAGATCCAATTCGTTTTCAAGGCGGACCGGCGTTTTAATAGCGGCGCCGTCCTTTTTGCTCCAGATATTGTCAACACCTTCGGGGGGTTGCCCGCTCTCAAGGCGGTCGGCCAGCTCTACGATGGCCCGCTCTCCGTCGGCGACGCAGAGAAGATCGACCTCCGGCCTCCGCAGAACGGCTTCGGGAGCGGTGCTCGCGTGAACGCCGCCGAAGATCACAGGCACAGCGCTCAGGCGCTTTATTTCGCGCGCGGCAGCGAGCGACCACTGGAAATGGTCGGAGTCGGCGGAAAAACCTATAAGCCCGGGGTTCATGGCGAGCGCCCGCCGGGCGGCAAGCTTGGCGCTTTCCGGCTCAAGTGAGGGCAGCCTGAGCCTGAGCGAATCGAACAGCAGGGGTTCATAGACCAGCGCGGTTTCATGCCCGCGCGCCTTCAGGGCCGAGGAAAGATATTCCAGGCCCAGGCTTTCAGTAGCTGCGCGCACGAAAACGATCTTCATAGACATTTCACAACTGTCCGGGACAAAACCTCAGTTTGTTATTCGGGTTCGGGCCGAAAGCGGATTTACCCTTCCGCCACGTAGGAAACCCTCCCGTGGTTTCCCTCCAACTTGAAAGTTGGATCCTCCCATCCGCTATGTGGCTCCAGGGTAAACCCGCTCCCGGCCCTCCTGCGGTTTATTTAATACGCCCGGCCTTATATAAATAATGTGCACCACCCTTCTTATGATAAAGCGTAATTACCCGCCCATCATATAGAAAGATTATAAGTATCTATAATTTTAGCATAGCGTCAATAGCGCCGGGCTTAAATCTTGCGTTTGCCGTTTGCCCGGCCGCCGGCCTTCAACCGGGATAACTGGAAGCCGGCGTATCACTGTGTTATAATAAGGCATGGGGAATCCTCCATCGGTAAATTTCTTTCCTTATAGATAAAAACCAATGAAACTCACTCTCATCCAAGTGCCGTGGACCTTGGCCTCCGAAGGGGAATACGCGGCGGTTTACAGGACCTTCACGAGCTTTCCCCCTCTCGGGCTTATGAGCCTCGCGGCTTGCATGGAAGAAGCCGGCCACTCCGTGGACCTGATAGACCTGGAAGTTGAGCCGATGCCGTTTGAGGACCTGTGCGCGCGCATCAAAAATTTCAGCTCCGGCATGATCGGTTTCACCGCCACAACCCCGGTTTACCCGGTGGCGGTTTCTTACGCGCGCCGGTTGAAAGATCTGTTCGGTCTTCCAATCGTCATCGGCGGCGCCCATGTCACAGCGCTCAGGGAAAAATCCCTTTCACCCGACATGGACTTTGCCGTATTCGGCGAAGGCGAAACGACCTTTGTGGAACTGGCGCGGGAGTTCGAGGGCGGGCACAGCTACGCCGGCGTGCAGGGCCTCGCTTGGCGCGAGGGGCCCTCGGTCCGGGTGAACCCGCCACGCCCTTTCATTGAGGAACTGGATTCCCTTCCGTTCCCCGCCCGCGGCAAGGTGGCCCCTTCACGGTATTCATTCGAAGTCCCCGGCATTGGAATAGTGCCGGTATTTCTGGCGGAGCTCTCCCGCGGCTGCCCTTTCAAATGCGTGTTCTGCGGCGAAGGCGTCTATAACGGAAGAAAGATACGGTCCCGGTCCCCGGCACGCGTCGCGGAAGACATGCTGGACGCGAAAGCGCGTTTCGGCGCCGCGCATTTTGGTCTTGTGGCCTCTACGCTTACCGCGGACCGCGGTGTTATGGAAGGGCTTTGCCGCGAGCTTATACGACGGAAAGCCGGCCTCACTTTTGAGGGGCAGACCCGCGCGAACCTTGTGGACGAGCCATTGCTGGCCCTGATGCGGGAAGCCGGACTTGTGCGGCTGAACTTCGGCCTTGAGAGCGTGGACCCGGACGCGCTCCGCCTTATGCGCAAAGGCGTGGAACCGGAAGAAGTCAGTACCGCGCTGCGCCTCTGCCGCCGGCTGGGAATTTCCACCACCGTGGCTTCCATGCTCGGCAATCCGGGCGACACGCGGAAAACCGTGATGGCCACGGCGCGGTTCGTGCGCGCCACCCCGGAAATACGCTACTCGCCCTTCGCCATAGCCGTTCCCTATCCCGGAACCGAACTTTACCGGATGGCGGAACAGGGCCTGCACGGGCTGAAACTTTTGAGCGGTGACTCCTACAGCTTTTCACGCTATACCGGGGGCATTATGGAGGTGAACGGCATGGGGCCCGCGGAGCTTACCCGGCTTCAGCGCAGAGCCATGCTGGTCGCTCACTCCACCCCTTCGAAGATACTGGGGCTTTTGAGACATTTCGGTGTAAGCAAACTCCTGCGCATCGCCTGCCGGACGTTCTATGGAGAAATCAGACGATTGTTCGGCGCAAAAGAATAAACAGAATTCAGAATGGCGGAATTTTTCTCGTCGCTGACATCTTTATTCTGACCACTGAATTCTGGCTTCTGTCTACTTGGCATACACCAATGTCCCCTATGATATAATACCCTAATGCTTTCCGGTATTTTAAACAAGGCCACTTTCAGGCTGCGCTCCCTCACCAGGCGTTTTTACGGGACGCGCTGGTTCATCGGTTTGACCGCCTTCTATTTCCGCAGCGCCCTCCCTCTTATCCGCAGATTCACTCCGCTTTACGGAGTGACCGCCATACTCTCGCTCAGCTACCGCTGCCAGTGCAGCTGCCCCCATTGCGGCGCCGGCAAATACCCGAAGCAGGCCGAAGGCGAACTGAGCCATGAGGAAATTTTTAAATTTATAGACGACCTGGCCCGCCTGGGCGGAGCCTGCATCCACTTTTTCGGCGGCGAACCGCTGATGGCGCCGCGCCTGGCAGAATACGTGGCCCGGACCAAAGCCCGCGGCATGATGGCCACCGTGGACACTAATGGCCTGCTTCTTAACGAGGCGATGGCGCTAAAGCTGAAGGGAGCCGGCATAGACCTTATCCGCGTCAGCCTGGACAGCCCGCGCGAAGAAGAACACGACGCGCACCGCGGAATAAAAGGCTGCTGGCGCAAGGCGACCGAAGGCATGCGCCTGGCCGTGAAGCACGGCATACCCTGTTTCATGTCTCTTTACGCGACCAAAGAGAACCTGGCCAGCGGGGATTTTGAGAAGATGGTAGCCATGGCCCGGGAAATGGGCGTGGGCGTACGCTTCCTTTCCGCCATACAGAGCGGCCGCTGGAAAGAAAACGAGGAAGTCCGCCTTTCGGAGCCCGAAATAGAAAAGCTGCGCGGCCTGCTGGCCCCCGATGTCTGCTGGGAGACGGAATTTCTCCAGCACAAGAACGTGCCGTTCTGGTGCAACTCCATGCTGGGCAATAAATTCGACGTTTCGGCCTATGGCGAAGTGCTGGCCTGCGCCTACCTGCCGGCCGGCTTCGGAAATATCCGCAAGGAGCCGCTGGAAACCATAGTTAAGCGCATGTGGAGCTCCAAAATGTTCAAAGAGGGCTCCAGGCATTTCGACTGCCCAATGAACGACCCGGATTTCATAAAACGCCACGGCCATTTATTGAAGGGCTCGTACGACAAAACCTGCTGAACCGGAGCTTTGATCCATGCCCATGCCGCCGCCGGGAAATTTCCTCTATGTGACTACTTTCCGCCGCGTTCTGCGCTCTTACGCGGGACATCCGCTCGCCGTGCGACTACTTTATTTAGCTCTCAGGAACGGCCTCCCGCTGGCCCGTAAAATAAAACCGCTCTTCGGCGCCACGGCGCTGGTGGCGCTTACCTACCGCTGCCAGTGCTCCTGCCGCCACTGCGGCGCGGGCCTGTTTAAAAAGGACGGCGAGAAAGAGCTTTCAACGGAGGAAGTGCGCGGACTACTGCGCGATCTGCGCGCGGCCGGCGGCAGCGGCGTGCATTTTTTCGGAGGCGAGCCCCTGCTGGCCCCGGATGTGGTCGGTCACGTGGCTGAAGGCTCAAGGCTGGGCCTCAAAGTCACGGTGGAGACCAATGGCCTGCTGCTGGATGAAGCCTTGGCCGGGCAGCTTGCCCGCGCCGGAGTGGAGAGCGTGCGCGTGAGCCTGGACAGCCCGGATGAAGCCTCGCACGACAAGTTCCGCGGCGTGCCGGGAGCCTGGCGCAAGGCCGTCTCCGCTCTGCGGACCTGCCGTGCGGCCGGGATACGCACCCTTATAAATTATTATGCCAGCCGCGAGAGCCTCAACTCCGGCGAGTTCGACCGCATGGCGGATCTGGCAGTGGAACTGGGCGCGGGCCTGCGCGTGCTGCCGCCCGTTCGCGCGGGACTCTGGAAAGACCGAGAGGATATACCTCTTACTAAAGAAGAAACGGACCTGCTGCGCTCGCGCCTGCGCCGCGGCGTGGCCTGCTGGGGCTACGAATTTCTGGACCGGCCGGGCACGCCTTTCCGCTGCCACACGCTGCTGCACAGCACCTTTGACGTCTCCGCCTACGGCGATATTCTTTGCTGCCCTTACCTGCCCGGATCCTTCGGCAATATACGCAAAGAGCCGCTTGCAACGGCGGTCAAGCGGATGTGGGACGCGGACGTTTTCGCCCCGGAAAAAGACTTTGACGGCTGCCCTCTCAACGCTCCTTCGTTCCAGGCGCGGTACGGTGAACTGCTGAACGGCGGAAAAGGCGGCGCCAAATGACGAGACCGCGCGCTATGGCCCTAAGTTTTATAAGGATTTTTAAGCCGCTTTTCGGCGCAACTATAATGTTTTCAGTCACGAACCGCTGCCAATGCGCCTGCGCGCGCTGCGCCGTGCAAGGCGGGGAAAACGCAGCCGGGCCGGAGCTGGCCGGCGAAGAAATAAAAAAACTGATAGCTGAAGCCGCGCGGCTGGGCGCGCGGGAAGTGAGCTTCTTCGGCGGGGAACCTCTTTTGCGCGAAGACCTGCCGGATATGATCCGTTTTACGCGGGGCCTGGGCTTGCGCGCCACCCTTACTACCAACGGCTTATTGCTGGACGGGGCGGCCGCCGCCAAATTGGCGGAGGCGGGTCTGAACAGAGCCGGTATAAGCCTGGACGACCCTTCGCCGGAAGTTCATGACCGGGAGCGCGGGGTTCCCGGCCTCTGGGAAAACGCGGCCGCCGCGGCGCGGCAACTCATAAAGCTGGGCGTGCCGGTGGATATTTCTTTCTGCGCCACTAAGGACCGTCTGTGGGACGGCAGGGCGGCAAAAATGGCGGAGATAGCGGCCAGGTTTGGCGCGCGCCTGCGCATTCTTTCGCCGATGAGAGCCGGCCGCTGGGACTCTAAAGCTGACAAAGTGCTCACCGCCGAAGACCGCAAAATTTTGCGCGCTTTGCTTACGCCCGGCAAGGTTCACTGGGTACTAGGGCAGGTGGACAGCCCGGACGCCCCTTTTGTCTGTTCTTCTTTTGACCGTTGGAAAGTGGATATTACCGCGACCGGTGACGTAGTGCCCTGCACTTATTTCCCGGCGCCGTTCGGAAATATCCGGAAGGAAAGCCTGCTGAAGATAGTAAAACGCATGTGGGCCTCTCCCTTGTACAGGGAATTCAAAGGCACCGAAGACTGCCCCCTCAATGACCCCGCCTTCCGCTCACACTGGGCGGATCTGTTTAAATCTCTTTAAGGCTGAGGGCTTAAGGCTGAAGGCATACCCAGCGTGGACTATTTTTTATTGGACAGAGAAAAGCGCAGCAGGTTGAGGGCGAGGCCCGCGAGTTTGCGGATGGTGGCCCAAGGGTCGGTGCGGCGCAGAAGGCGCAGGAAATTACCGGGGTTTTTGAACGCTTCGGCAAGCTTCACCTTAAAGAACAAAAGCGGGAAATTCACGTCTTTCAGATCCTTTGAGACATAGGCCCGCTCGCCAAAAGAAAAACTGGAAGGCAGGAAGTCTTCGGTTATCTCCCCCGCCGCTACCAGGCGCTCAAAGGCCGCCGTGCCGGGTATCGGCTGAAAAAAGAGCAGCTCGGTATAATCAAAAAGCCCGCGCTTCATAAGGGCCAGCGTAGCGGCCAGGTCCGCGCGCGTTTCCCCTGGATAACCGATAATAAAAAATCCGCGCGCCCTCAAACCCGCCGCCCGGATATCCTTAAGTATCGGTTCTATCTCCGAGGGGACAAGACCCTTGTCCATCAGGCCCAGCACTTTGGCCGAACCGCTCTCCGGGGCCACCACCAGATGCTCCCATCCGGCTTTCTTCATAAGCCGCCACAGCTCCGAATTGCCGTTCTGCATGCGGATGCCGTTGGGAGCGCCGAAGCGCAGTCCCGGAATATTCAGGCGCAGGGCCGCCTCGCAGAACTCGCGCGCGTGCGCCTGGTCATGCGTAAAGTTGTCGTCTATAATATTGAACCACTGTATGCCGAAATCTTTGTGCAAAGCCTCTATCCACCGCATCACATAGGCCGCGCTGAAACGCCTGACGCGCCGGCCGTTCACCGCCGCCACGCCGCAGAAAGCGCACACCCCGGGGCAGCCGCGCGTGGTCTGTATCGGCGCGCTGGGGCGGTTGTCGCTGAAAAGCCGGTAGCCCCGGCGCAGGTATTCTTCCAAACGGATAAAATGGTAATCGGGCAGAGCGAGGGAATCCAGGTTCTCGACTAAAGCGGCGGGCGGGTCGACAAGTTTGCCGCCTTCGCGCCGCGCGAGGCCGGGCACTTTCCCCCAGTCCGGAGAAGGCGAGCCAAGTTCCTTTATAAAATCCGCAAAGGCGAG
This sequence comes from Elusimicrobiota bacterium, assembly GCA_026388155.1. NCBI lineage: Bacteria > Pseudomonadati > Elusimicrobiota > Elusimicrobiota bacterium. Next base: position 71,719 of record JAPLKI010000018.1, on the reverse strand, counting down.
ATCAGCTTCGCCCTTTATAACAAAATCTATTTCGGAATGCTTGAGCACGCCTTTGGCCCAGGCGCTGGGATGCGCCCCCCCCGCCACTACCACGGCCGCCGGAGCGGCTTTTTTGGCGGCCCTGACGGCCTCGAGCGCCTGGCAAAAGTTCATGCCGTAAGCGGTAACGCCTATCACATCCGGTTTGAATTCGGCCACGCGCCGCGCAAAGTTTTCGGGGGCGGGCCGGTCCAGCGCCAGATCAAAAAGCCTGAAGTCGCAAAGTTCAGCGGGGGTATTGGCGACTATGGAGGCGTAGGGCAGGGGCAAAGCGTATGCCGGCTCAAGTCCGCGGGGCCAGATGAGAGCGACGCGGGTTTTCATGAGCGGCAGGTTCCGGCGTCAGACGATTCCCGTGAGATTTTTAGCCTAAGGCGGGTCATATTTGTATTTAGACTTTACAAAATCGTTGCAAAAGCGTAAAGGCCAAAGCGCATTGGAGTTCCCGCCGGCTCGGGATTATATATAATGAGCCATATATATTTTTGCGCCGGAGATCCGCTGAGCAGGGCAACAAAGCCGCGGGAACCGGTTGCCACAGCTTTCTGCCATGAACACATTAAAAGCGATTTTAATAAAGTTTTCCGGACAAGAGGATTTGGGAACGGGAGGGCCTTCAACTTCCGCGGTCCTTTTGTTCGCAGCGGCCTTGTCCGTCTACGCCGTTCTGGTCGCGAACCCCCCGTCTTTTGACCCGAAGTATTCTATTTACCTGGACATTTCCTGCGTGTACTGGATACAGGCCCTCGTGGATCCGGGACTGTTCACGCACGATCCTGTCAGCGCGTTTTACAGGGCGCATCTCGGTCAGTTCAACCCGGAATCGCTATGGGTCTGGATAACTTCCCTCTTCATGCGCCTTGATCCCTGCACGCTGGGATTGAAGTTCCTCTCCGTGCTGTTGTGCGTCTCGGCGGCCGGACTGGTGCGGCGCCTGGCTAAAGATTCTCCCGCGCGGGCGGCGGCCGGCACAGCCGCGATACTGTTCACGCCGTATTTCCTGTCCATGGACACTTTCTACGGGGTTCCGCGCTGCTACGGCCTGATGGTTTTCCTGGGATTCGCTCTGTCGCTGGAAGAACGCCGCTTCCTGCTGTTGCCGGTCTTCATCTCTCTGGGCTTCATTTTTTATCCCTCCATGGCTGTTATGCTTGCCGCTTCCGCCGCGTTCGCGCCTTTATTTTTCAGGGACTATTTCCGGGAAAAAAGACTGCTGCCGCGCTACCTGGGCGCTCTGGCCGCCGGCGCCGTTTTCTGTCTGCTGATTTTGAGCAGGAGCGTGGCGCTCAAAAATGCGGCGCAGGTTTTCAACTCGGGGACTTTCCAGATCTCCAAACTTTACCAACTGGCGTCCTCACCCCTGAATACGCTGAACCCTCTGGACATAGTCCTGAACTTTCTGTTGGATATCAACGAACACGGCAGTCTCTACTCTATCTTCACGTTCCTGCTGGCCGCCATCAGCGCCTACGGTTTTCTGCGCCACCCAAAACGCCCTTCCATGCTGCCCAGGGCGGTGCCGGTGATGCTTACAGGAGCTGGCGCCGCTTTCCTAGTCCTTTACTTCATCCATCCCATTTCAGCCTCGCGGCAGACCACTTTTATAGTCCCACTCGCCCTGGTCTTCCTGGCGGCGGAAGCCCTGACAAGGCCGGCGGGGAAGAACTTGAAACCGGCCGCGCTGGCCGCTATATGCGCTGCGCTTTTCATCATCCTGCATCCCTTGTTCAATGAGAGATTGTCCTGCCGCGCCTATCAGCCCGTTTACGAATATTTGGAGCGCGTGCGGGGAGACGCGGTCATAGCGGCCTACCCCGGAGGCATGCTGGCGGAAACTATTCCAGTTTTCGCTAAAAAAACGGCCTTTTTCTCGGATGATTTTGTGGACCAGCAGATACTGCTGCTGAATAACCGCGATGAACTGCAGCGCAAACGAAGGGCGCTCCTGGCTGCGCTTTACTCCTCAACGGAGGCTGGCGCGCTGGAGCTGTCGGAATTTTACGGAGCGGATTATCTGGCCTTTGAACGCAGATACTATAAGCCCGCTTTCCTTGAGAAAATAAAGAACTCGGAGTTCCCTCCCGACAAAGATCTTGCCGGGATGCTGAAGGGCGGGACAGATCCCGCGGCCTTTTACCTTTATGCGCGTGAGAGAGCGGCGTTCACCTGGAAAAATGAGGGCAGCGAAGGCTTCATCCTGGACCTGCGCTCGTTAGGCCGGAAAAAAGCGGCCAAAATAAGCGCGGGACGCTAAACTAATCATGCGTAAATTTATAATTGGATCATTTCGGCGGGCGGAGTAAGGCTGACAGATTTTCAGCAGGTTCCGCATTCCCCGTCCGGGGAATGCCCGCGGCTTAAATAGCCGTTCTTTTCCAGTATCCCTTCCAGCGAGTTCTCCCTGACATTACCCATGGAAGTTTTGGAAATATAACACATTTTGACGTCGCCGGAAGCCGTGACATAAACGCTCATTTTCCTGAGCATGGTACATTCCATCGCGCCGGTAAGGAAGTCATAAAGCGGACTTTCGGAATAAACGAAGGAGCTGTCCAGATATTTTCGGAAGAAAAGCTTCTTATTTTCCGCGGAGAGAAGGCTTCTGCTCCTGCCGCCCAGCTTGCCGGCGTAAACGGGGAAAAGTACCCTGACACCCGACGCGCCCAAGGACCTGGCCGTACTGATGAGGGCTTCCAGCCTGCCTTCGGCTATGGCCTTGTCGGTTACATACGTGGAAATGACACAGGGGATACCGGCGGCCGCGCAGTTTTTTACGGCTTTCAGGGCCGCGTCGAAACAGCCCTCATATTTCCGCAGGCGGTCGTGCCTTCTGGCCTCGGCCGAGTCCAGGCTCACGTTTATATTGGAAATGCCGGCCTTTTTCAGCGAGGCCGCAACGCCTTCGGAGAGCAAAATGCCGTTAGTGTCCAGGGAAACGCTCAACCCCAGGCCGCCGGCCCAGGCGACCAGTTCCGGAAGGTCTTCCCTGAGGAGCGGCTCGCCGCCGGTGAAGCCTATCTTGGGCGCGCCCAGGCTATGCGCGCCGGAAATAAGCCTCTTGATCTCCGCGGTGGAGAGTTCGGTCCCGCCTGTGGAAAATTCGCTGGCCGAGCAGTGCACGCAGCCGCACTGACAGCGGTAAGTGGGGGCTATCATCACGGTCATGGGCACGCGTTTCCCCAGGGCGTATCTTTTAAAAGCGAACCTGGCCAATTGCGGGAAGATCCCCGGGGCCGAGGGCCTTATGAAGATCCTGTACAGGAGACGCAAGCGTTCAATATGTCCAGCGATTCTCATTTTTACTTTTCCGCCCGGTTTTAAACTGGTGGCTGAATATAAGGGCGACTCCCCATAGCACTCTTTGTATCTCGCCTAAAGAAGTCAGAGAGAAAAATCTTTTTAATATATAGCCGGGCCTCAGGTAGAAGCCTCTGGTGAAATCTTCCATCAGCGAAAGAAGTTCGGCCGCCGGCACGGCGCTCATTGCCACCAGTGGCTCTCTTTCGGAATAAACCGTTATATAGTCGGCGCCGTAAACATGGTCAATATCTATCCTGTGCTCGCGCACAAGGGTAGCGAAAAGCTCGCCGCCCACACTTGGAACATAGACCGAGAACATGGCATAATCCGGGTCCAGTTCTTTGGCGAATTTGCGGGTCTTTTCGGCGGTTTCAAGGGTTTCACCCGGAGTGCCCAGAATGAAAGCGGCGTTGACCCTGATGTTGTATTTGGAGGCAAGCCTGACCGTATTCCTCACGCTGTCAAGCGAGATGCCTTTTCTCATCCTGTCCAGCATTTCCTGCGAACCGGATTCCACGCCAAGCAGCATCCTTCTGCAGCCGGCGCAGCTCATTTCTTTAATAAGCTCGTCCGTAGCCGTGTCGGCCCTCACATTGCAGTTCCAGTAAATTTTAAGCCCGGCTTTTTTTATCAGGGAGCAGATCTCCCTGACATGAGCCGGGTCGCAGGTAAAGGAGGGGTCTTCGAACTGAAATTCCCTTATGCCGTAATTATCATAAAGGCTTTTCATCTCGGCTACAACGTCGGCCGGCGCTCTTTTTCTGAGCCGTCCGCCGTAGCCGTAGTGGTGGCTGCAGAACGTGCACTTATACGGGCAGCCGCGCATGGTAAGCACGGAGGCGGCCCGCGAAGAGCTGACCGCCCTGGTTATGCCCAGGTAATACTTTTTAAAATCCACAAGCTGATAGGCCGGCCAGGGGATGGAGTTTATGTCCGCGATAAGGGGCCGGGGCCGGGTACGCACGGTTTCCCCGGCAAGCCGGTAAGCGAGCCCGGCGACGCCGGAAATGTCGCCGTTCTTTTCAACGCAACCGGCCAGTTCTAAAAAAGTTTCTTCCCCTTCTCCCGCGACGACGAAGTCTATCGCCCCGGTTTTAAGGCAGGCGTCCGGCAGATAGCTCGCGTGGATGCCGCCCGCCGCTATCTTAACGCCGGGGAAATTCTTTTTTACAAGCGCGGCCAGCTTGGCCGTCACCTCGAAGTTGGCTGTGTAGGTGGCAAAGCCCACGAGCGACGGGTTGAAGTCTTTTATCTGTTTTATTATTTTGCTGTCGGAAAGCTGCTCGGCATAGAGGTCAAGGATTTTAACGTCATGCCCGTTCTTCAGCAGGTAAGCGGCTATGTACATCAGGTTCAGGGGGGGCATACAGCCCCGGGCCCTTGTCTGATATATGCCCATGTTCTTTAATCCGGGCGAAATAAGAAGGATGTTCATAATTTCGGTACTGCTTGGTAAACAGAATTCAGTAGTCAGTAGTCAGAAGTTAGAATAGGGAACCATTCGGCGATCTCATTCTGGCTACTGACTTCTGGCTTCTGGCTTCTTGAGTAAATTCCCCAGGGCCTTAAGCCTGCCGGCGAGATCTCCGGCGCTTCTTACCGAGGTAATTATATTAAACAAACGCGAAGGCCTGAGATAATATCTGAGGTAGGCCCGCCTGCAGAACTTGAGCAGGTCCGAGCTTTCAGCCCCCCGCACTTTTATCAGGGGCTGGGTATTGTCGTAGCTGTCGCAAAGCTCGTCGTCTCCGGCCAGAAGCAAATCCCTCTCTTTGGCTTCGGCGTAAAGCCGGGTGTCGAAAAAGGGGTGCGCGAAGGCGAAAAAGACATGGTCGGTGTCTATCTCCATGATGTTTTTCAGCGCCGCTTTCATGGAAACCGGCGTCTCCCCGGGGTAGCCGAACACGTAATAGCCTCGGGTCTCTATCCCCGTGTTCCTGGCGGCCAGAACGGCCTCGCGCGCCCGGCTCATCTTAAAGCCCTTCCCCATAAGCCCGCAGGCCCCATCGCTCGCCCCGTCTATGCCGAAAGCTATGGAAACGCAGCCGATCTCTCTCATTTTTTTCAGCAGTTCGCCGTCCACCAGGTCCACCCTGGTCATGCAGGACCAGGTCAGGTTCAGCCCGTTCTCTTTTATCAGGGCGCACAGTTTCATAACGCGCTCCCTGTCAAGAGTGAAAGTGTCGTCCTGGAAACTTATCTCCCGTATCCCGTAATCTTTTATCAGCCACAGTATTTCCCCAAGGGTTCTCTCCGGGGACTGGGCCCTGTATTGGTCCCCGAAGACGCTTTTGGAGCAGAAGCCGCACGTAAAGGGACAGCCCCGGGAAGTGACCATGCTGGTGACGGGGAACCGTTTGTAGCCGAAGATAGCGGGCCTGTATAATTTCAGGTCCACCAGGTCCCTTGCGGGCATCGGGAGTGTGTCCAGGTCAAGGGGAGCATATCTGGCAGCGGTTTCGCCCGAGCCGCTCCTTTTTTTTAGGACCAGGCCGCCAATGCCGTCCGGGCCGAGACCTTTTGCAAGCCTTACGGCCAGTTCGGCAAAAGCCCGCTCCCCTTCGCCCGCTATAACTGCGTCAAAGCCTTCCTTCTCCAGGCACTGGGCCGGCCTTGCCGTGGCATGGGGCCCGCCGGCCGCCACGAAACAATGCGGGAAAATTTTCTTTATCGCGGCCGCCGCGTTGGCGGAGCTGGTGAAAGTTCCCGTGTAGACCGTTACACCGGCCAAGTCCGGCCTGAAAGCTTTTACCTCGGCCTCAAAATCTTCCGCGCTCAGCTTCAGGGCGGGACAGTCTATGACTTTAAGTTCGGCCTCCGGCAGCTCTTTTCTAAGATATGCCGCTATGTAGAGCAGTCCCAGCGGCGGCAGGGCCATGCCGGCGCCGGCCAGCGGATTATACCGTGAAAAGGAATGCGGCGGGTTTATCAGAAGGATTCTCATCGTGTTTGCTTTGTAGGAAACATAAGAGCCGTTATCGCAAGTCCGCACTAAACCTTCCCTCTCTAAACTGGTCCAATTTCCAGGGGGAAGGTCACCCTTTACCCTTTGTAAAGGTCAAAAGTCAAGACTCCTGACCCAACCCCGCTAAAATAATAGGGTACTGTCCCTATTTTCCTCTATTTTCCTTAACCCCCATTACCCAAGCAGCCCCTACTTTAGGCCAAAACCCCTTAAGATCAGCCCTCATAGTATTGATTTCTAACTGCAAGTCATTATCACCTAAATGTTCTGCAACCCGTGTAGCCAGGTTTTGACTTGAGTGAATCAGTATCCCATACATCATAAATTCATTGCGCCAAGATATTTCCCTCTCCACAAGATCTTGAATAAAAAGGAGATTTCCATGCAACATGTGAGAATACCCACTATATATGGCCACCTCAGAGTTATATCCACCAAAATCTATCGGCGTTATTTTGGCTTGGAGGGATGAAAGATATTTCGTGTATTCTTGCCTTATTTTTTTTATCAAAATGGAGTCTCTCAATTTTGAATTCGCTATTTGGTCATACAATTTCCTTTCTATAGTTGTTAAGCAATCTTTCTCTTCGGCGTATAGCTTTTTAAATTGTTGGTGATATTCAGCCTCTGATAGTGAGGCGTAATCAACCAGCATCGACAAAAGTTTTACTCGTTTTTTATCAGTCGCCGAAGTTTCATTAGAAAAAAGGACATCAGCTCTCTTTAACCCCAACTCAAATATCGTCCTATAAGCAAAAGGCAGAAATCTTTCAGTCTTATGTTTGACCGTAGCTTTTATCAAGCCTATAAATGTTTTCAGAAACATATGCTCATATGTCTCATATAGAACACGATGTGACACAAATTTACTGGGGATTAACAGTCCGGATTCTAGTTGAACGAGCCCAGTCCTAATTTCCAGTTTCGCGTCGAAATATTTAGAACGTTTGGAGATGAGTTCGCATTCTTTCTCCAGAAGCGAACATATTTGCAGATAAAATTTATCGAGCTGAACAATGATTGCCTTCATCGGTATTAGTGGACACGGAGGAACGTATTCGTTTGCCTAAACAGTCATTAATCCATCTACGTCCCTTCCCCCTATACTTGTCAGTATCTATATACCTTCATTCTACCAAAACAAAACCGCCGGGACTCTCCCCGGCGGCTTAAATATTCCCGCTTCTTTTCAATAAAGGTCACAAGTCAAGACCTGCCCCCTTTATCCTATCGAGTTAATTTATGCCCATAAATATGTGATTTCCCCGCCCAATCTCAAAAAGGTACCTGGTACCTTTTTCCGGCCTGCCTATTCTCCGTTTTACTGGAGGTAGCTTTACGATTAACTTTACTAATACTTTACGTATTTTAGCGCGATTTGGTCTGTGTGCAGGACTAGGCGGATTATTTGTTCGCTAGTCTATGTAGAATTTTTCGGTAAGTGTTAATAAAACTATCAATTACAGCTTCATCGTCGTAGAAAGAGGTACTATCGTGACCATCTTCTTCTCTTAATCCACAAAACCTTCTTGTCTGTTTTATTGTATGGGGGCTTACAGTGGCGGTGGTCCCTTGGAAAGAAATACTTCCAATTTTATGTTCGGTCGTTTCGATCTTTTTGCTAAAAAGCTTTTGGTGTGTTTCAAACTTAATTATATCGATATGCCTTCCATCCTGGTTTTTCAGGCCATAACCATGTTTCTTTAAAATTTCTTCAAGGCGCCTATATGTGATAGGTCGCTCCCCACGTTTAACAGTATCCACACGCTCTTTTAAGTACATGTCTATTGCGGCAACCTCGGTGTCTTGGGAAGATGCGGAGCGACACTGGGTCTGTTGTTTAGGATGCAGAGTGTTGATTAATGAATGTGTGGCAATGTTAATTATCATGGCCTCCAATTCTTTGTGTGATGTGCCTCGAATCGTAAGTCTATTTTTCTCCAAATGTGCTAATAATGACACTAATGCAGTTCGTTTATTGCCGTTATGAAAAGGGTGATTGCAGCATATGCCAAAAGTTAACGTGGCCGCATTTCGAGTAGGGGTTGAGTATTTATCAAAAGCCCCAAACCCCGCATGTTGCCTGGACACTGCGGAGGACAACATGTTCATGTCTTTTACTCCTGGGGGAAATATGGGATTAGGTGTGTTTGCAAACTCGTCTACGAGTAATTCATGGATTCGAACAACTTCTTGTGTTTCAAGGGTCTGAAATTCCATAGATTAAATTATATAACTTATAAAAAATTACTTCGTAAAATAACGATTTTCCAATGATATAATACTATTCTAGAAATACGGAAATACGGGACGCTGCACGATAACTCGATAACTTTAAACCCCTTGTAAACCCAAAGCATTACAGTGAGGCAAGAATAATCAAGTTATCGTGCAGCGTCCCCAAATTCCGCAATTCCCCTTTTGCGTTTTGGCGGAAGGCTCCGTCACTTCCCCCGTCTCCGGCCGAAGATATGCATAAAGCCCCAGGCCAGATATTTTGCCTCGGCCAGGGATTCAATAGCCAGGAACCGCTTCAGCAGATAACCCGGCCTGGAATAAAACTTCTTATTAAAGGTTTTCATCAGCTTCACAAGCTCTTCCGCTTTCAATTCCGACATCTCCACCACGTCTATCTTTTTTGAGTAGGCGGAAAGGTAATGGGCGCCCCGGTAGCCGGGCACGTCTATCTTGCCCTCTTTGACCGCCTGCTCAAAAAGCTTTGAGCCCACCACGGGCGCCAGCACGGAGAACATAGCGTAATCCGGGTCCAGCTCCAGGGCGAAGTTGAAAGTTTCCATGGCGGTCTCGCGCGTTTCGCCGGGAAGGCCCAGCACGAACGAACAGTTTGTCCTGAGACCGTGCTTCCTGGCCAGTTTCACGGCGTTCCTTACCTGGTCCAGCCGGATATCCTTGTTGGCGGAGATACTCCCGAGCAGTTTCTGGGAGCCCGATTCCACCCCGATAAAAATCCTCCGGCAGCCCGCCCGGCGCATGACGGCGAAAAGCCCGTCCGAGGCCGTGTCGGCCCGCACGTCGCAGTTCCATACCACGGGCAGCTTGTGCTCGGTTATCAGAGCGCATATTTTTTTCACTCTGGCGGGGTCGGCAGTGAAAGTGCAGTCCTCAAAACGGAATTCGGTGACGCCGTACTTTTCCGCCACGTAAGCCATTTCCTCCACCACATTTTCCGGGCTCCTTAGACGCACCCGGCAGTTGTAGCCGTAGTGATGGCTGCAGAAGCTGCAGTTGTAATTGCAACCCCGCGCGGATAAAATGGAGGAGACGCGCCCGTACCGCACAGCCCGGGTCGGCGGCAGGCGGTAGAGGTCAAAATTTATCAGCTCATAAGCCGGCCAGGGCAAAACGTCCATGTCCTCAATTATAGCTCCGGCCCCGGTGCGGGCGGGGGAGCCGTTCTTCCGGTAGCAGATGCCGGCCACCCCCGAGAGGTCATCTTTCTTTTCCAGCGCGGAAACGAGTTCCGAAAGTACCGCTTCGCCTTCCCCCATTACAACCGCGTCCGCCGGGCATTGTTCAAGGCAGATCTCCGGCAGGTAGCTCGCGTAGAGCCCGCCCAGAACGATATAAGAGGAGGGCAAAAGCGCTTTTATTTCTTTTGAAAGCGCGTAAACTTCGTCCATGCCGCCGGGATACGTGGCAAAGCCCGTTAAAAAAGGATTGAAATTTTTGACCTCCCGCAGAGCCTCTTCTTTCGGAAGCGGACCGGCGTAAAGGTCCAGTATCTTAACCTCATGGCCCGCCTTCTTGAGATACGAAGCCAGATACATCAGGTTCAAAGGCGGCATCAGGTTCTCAAGAGCCCGTTGGGCCGGGCCCATTTCCTGGGGAGGATTTATAAGAAGGACTTTCATGCGCCTGAGCCCCCGGAATGTTTTCTTTTGTAGATATCGCAGCCCGCGCAGAGCCGCTTCTGCTTGTTATAAAAAGACAGGCTCCGTTTTTTTTCGCTTATTTCCGCCAGCGGCTGGCGCGCCAGGTTCCCGAAAGAGATATCCCTAAGATAAAAGCAGGGCAGCACATTGCCGTCCACATCAATGAAAATATGGTCATCCGTAGTCAGGCAATACCTGTCCCAGGCCGAGGCGAGATCCATAAAAATATTGTAGGAATTGTTGTTCACGCAGCGGAGCCCGGATTGGCCGGCCAGGCGCGCCGCGGAGCGCACTATGCTCCTCTCTTCCCGCAGGGAGGGCCGCCCTACGGGGGGCTCGCCCTTGAAGGCGTGCAGGTCTATGCGCATCAGTTGTATCTCGTCCGCCCCGGCCCCAGCCGCGAACTTTATCACTTCCTCAACCCGCTCTTTTGAGCTTATCAGGGTCTGCACCCTTATTTTAAATCCCCCGGAGGCTTTCATTTCTTTCAAAAGCCCGAGGTTTTTCCGGATCTCGCCGGTAAAGGAGTGCAGCGGACCGCCCGCGTCCAGGCTGTCTATGGAAACGCTCATCCGGTTTATTATCTTTTCCGCCGCCAGGTCCGCCATGAGCGTCCGGTCGAAAACCGAAAGGCTGGTGGCAAGGTTCAGGGCGGTATCGGGAAAAGTTTTTTTGGTGAGCCTGAGTATCTCTTTAAGAGCCCCGTTACAGAAAGGCTCTCCCAACCCCACAAAATTAAGATACCCGGGCTGTTTGCCTGCGAAAGCGAGTTTTATACCGGAGAGGACTCCGGTAAAAAGCTCAAGGCTCATCGTTCTTTCGGAGACCCCCAGGGGAGACCTGAAACACATGGCGCATTTCTGGCCGCAGACGGTAGACACCTCGATGGTTATGTCGCGGGGAGGGTAAGCGTAACTTTTTGAGACAAGCCGGATAAATTTAAGGACCTTTTCTTTGAGCGAAGTTTCAAAATACATATAAGGTAGTGGAGTGTCCCGCAAATAGCTAGACCTTTGACTGACCGAGTTTTGGAGAGAAACAAGGAACGAAGAGCACGCATAGCGGGACACTACACTAAGCCGTTGTCCTTGTACCAGCGGGCGGTCCTGCGCAGGCTTTCTTCGCGGCCCACCGCCGGCTTCCAGCCCAGCTTTTTTATTTTTTCATTGCTGCAGATCCAGTCGCTGCAGGGCACTTGGGCAGTGTTCAGGCGTATATCCATGCGCATGGGGAAGAACCTGAAAAAGAACAGGCGCTCCAGGGCTTCCTTCACGAATAAACCGCTGTAGATAAGCCACATCGGCACATAAAAACCGGACAGCCGCCCGTCTATCCCGGAGGCCAGCCCCCCGAAGAACTCCCTCATGGTCAGCGGGTCTTCCACCACAAAATATTTTTCACCGTACGGCGCCTTTTCGGCCACGAACATTGTGGCGTCTACCAGGTTCTCCACATAAGTGAACGGCACCGAATTATTCCCTTTGCCGAAAAACGGGAAAATCGAGTATTTCAGGAACTTGAACACCATGGCCATGTTGAGGTTGCGGGGGCCGTAAACGGAGCCGGGGCGCACCACCTTCACCGGGAAGCCCTCTTTTTTGTGCAGTTCAAGCAGGTATTGTTCCGCGTCATACTTGCTAGCCCCGTATTCAGTTTCGGGCAGGGCGTCGCAGGTCTCGTCCATCAGGGAACGCACTCCGGCCGCGGCTATGCTGCTATAGTAAACAAATGTTTTAACTTTGCCTTTGGAGAGGTCGGCCAGGTTCCTGGTGCCGATGTTGTTAACCTTGTCGAACTCTCTGGCGAGACCCGTCCTTGAATAGAACCAGTGCTGCGGGCGGACATTGGCGGCCAGGTGGAATACCTCGTCCACTCCGTCAAGAGCTTTGGCCAGGCTTTCTTTGTCCAGCAGGTCGCCGTAAAATATCTCGGCGCCCAGACCCCGTATATAGTCCAGGTGCCGGCTGTCCGTCTGCACGAAAGCCCGTACCTTCCTGCCCGACTTTATAAGCGCTTCCGTCAGATGGGAGCCGATAAAACCCGCCGCGCCTGTGACTAAAGTTATCCCCATGTTCTACACCCCGGAGCTGAGTCCGCCGCAATGAAGGAGCAAGGTAAATAATACAATATCCGAGGTGGGGTTCCAAGCGCAATTCCCCTATGAAACGACGAAAAAAACGGCCGCTGTCCCTGTTTAATTTATAGAATCTTATTTATATGAAAGTTATCATTATCGGGGGAACTTCGGGGCTGGGCAGGGCTCTGGCCGGGGTGTTCCTATTCAACAAGTGGGAAGTAGCGGTCACGGGAACGCGGGATGAGTCCATAAAGGATTTCAGCGCGCTATACCCCGGCGTCACGGTCAGGAAGATGGACCTCTCCGACCCTGAGAAAAGCAGAAAAGATTTTCTGGAACTGGCCGAACAGCCTGGCGGGACGGACGCCGTTATTGTAAGCGCCGGGCATTTTGAATGGGACCGCAAAACCGACTGGGAAATAGAGAAGAAAGCCATAGAGATAAACGCCCTCGGCTGCGCCGGCGTCCTGAACGCCGCTTTCGGATATTTTCTAAAAAAAGGGTCCGGGCGGCTAGCCGGGGTCTCCTCTATCGGAGCCATCAGGGGCCACGGCGCCTGCCCGGCTTACAACGCCTCAAAGGCTTTTATCTCCAATTATCTTGAGGGACTGCGGCAGGCGGCGGCTCTCTCCGGCGCGGATATCTCCGTGACCAATGTCATACCCGCCTACATCGCGGGAAAAGAGGAAAGCTCGGCCCGCGACATATTTAAGGCCGTACTGAAAAAGCGCCGGAACGTGTACACCCCGTCGCGCTGGAGGTTTTTGGCCGCTCTTTACAGGAACATTCCGGACCTTCTGCACGAAAAAATGGCCAAGTGGCACGACCGGCTCCTGAAACCTTTCAAATAATTTATGGGCTGCCTGCTGTGCGGCGGAAGCCGCCTGAAAAAGATATTCCTGTCCAAAAACTCGGGCATAGTTAAATGTCCGGACTGCGGCTTCATGTCCAGGTATCCGTACAATGGCTGCGTTTCCGCCAAATGCGCGGCCTGCCCGGACAGGTGCATAGACAGGCTTTCCGACCCGGCCTTCCTGGAAGCCAGGCTGCGGGTGGACTCAAAAAGGGCCGGACGGATAAAGAAGCTGACGGGCGGAGACTTCTCTGAACTTAAAATCCTGGAACTTGGCACGGGACTGGGCTGCCTGGCCTCCCAGTTGGCGGGCTCCGCCGGCCAATATCTGGGCACCGAACCCTCTTCCGTTTTCCACGGCTTCCAGCTTGAAAATTTCAAAAGCCTTTCAGGGAAAGTTCTAAACACCCTCCTGCCAGGGGCCGAATACGAAGAACATTTTGACCTTTTGATAGCGGTGGACATCCTGCAGTTCACCGACAAGCCTCTTGATTTCATGAAAGAGGCCAAAAGCTTCCTGAAAAAAGGAGGGCTCTTCTACCTGGAAGTTCCGGACGAATCGCTTTTAAGGCTGAGAGCGGGCGCAAGGAAATTCCTCGGCCTGTACAAAGGAGAGCCGGTACATCACGGCCACATCAATTTTTTCACGGAAAGCTCGCTCCGCTGTCTGATTGAGCGGTCCGGCCTGAATATAGAAAAGATGAGCCGGCTGAGCATAGCCGGGGACGAAGACAGGCTGTTCCTGACCATAAAAAAAGAGCTCCCGTTCTATTTGAAGGCCATGTCGCTTTGCGCCAGGCTGACCAAAGCGGACCTGCCACTGGGCCTGGGCAATACTGTCTGCCTCTGCTCCAGGCGGGAATGAGAATATGTTTACTTTCTTGAAACCGGAAAAATATGAGCGGAATATTTGACCCCTACCGCATTGACGCGCTGCTGGCCGGAGAGGAAGCGGCCGAGGCGCGTTCGCTTGAACGCATGGGCGCGGAACGATATATAGCCGGCCTGGGCCGCGACCTGGCCCGGCTTTCCGGCAGAAAACATTGTGTTTTTACGGACAGCGGAAGAGCCGCTATTGCGGCGGGGCTGGCGGCGCTGGGCTCGGGGCGCGGAAAAACCGTGGTTTTAAACAATCTCACCCACCATTCGCTGCTTGAAGCCGTACTAAAAAGCAAGGCCAGACCCCTGCCTGTGGAAGCAGGGCCCCGAACCTTAAACCCCGGCTCCGACAGTTTTAAAAAACTTGCCAAAGACGCAGACATACTTTTATTGGCGCACATGTTCGCCTGCGGCGGCGATGTCAGAGCTATAAAAACTCTTTGCCTTGAGCGCGGCATAAAAACGCTTGAAGACGCCTCTCAGGCCATAGGGCTGAAATACGCCGGAAAGCCTTTGGGAAGCTTCGGTGACATAAGCGTTTTATCTCTTTCCCCGTATAAACCGGTTTCCCGCATGGGAATAAAAGCCGGCGCCTTATTATTTGACGACGACAAATATTACCGGCTCCTCCCCCCCGGCGCGCCGGAGCTCCCGCCCGGCCTTGAAGCCGCAGCGCCAATGCTGAAGGTAAAGCTGAAAAATCTCCCGCTCATTCTCCTTGACCTGAAAGGATCGAACGCCCGCTTCAGGGCGCGCCTTAAAAAAATACCGCAGCTGCGCCTCGCCGGCGCCGGAGCGGCCGCGCAGGAAATACCGTTATTCGTGAATAGCGGGTCCGCGGCCGGTCTCTCGGCCTTTCTTGATAAGGCGGGCATAAAGCCTGAAAGGAAATACACCCCTTTCCACACTCAACTTGGGCTTGCCGACAGCTCATACCAGGTAAGCGCACTTTACCGCGAGCGGGCGCTGCACCTGCCGGTTTATTGTAAAATGACTGAAAGCGAAATTGATTATGTCTGTAGCGCCATCGAAAGATTTTTCAAAAAACGCCGGGCCTGACCCCACCACCCGCTTCGGGACCACAAGGGCCCGCCAAAGTCGGGTAAGCAGGTGGTGGGGTGACCCGCGCTATATAGCCATTGACCTCACTTACAGGTGCGGCTTCTCCTGCCCTTTCTGCTTTGTAAAAACCAACAAGCTGCGCTCCGGCCCCGGAAATGAGCTGTCCCTGCCGCAGCTCAGGGCGTTTATTGATTCTCTGAAAGGAAAACCGCGCCAGTTCTACCTCACCGGCGGAGAACCGCTGCTGAGAAAGGACCTTTCCGGCATAGTTTCGCACATAAAGAAACAGGGGCATTCAGTACTTATAACCACCAACGCCTGGCTGCTTGACCGGCAAAAAGCCTTTTCCCTGGCAAAAAGCGGAGCCGATGAAATTGTGATCTCCCTGCACGGGCTGCCGCACGAGCACGACAAAATTACCGCGGCAAACGGCTCTTTCTACCGCGCAGCGAAAGCTATCCGCCTTCTGCGCATGGCCGGCAAAAACGGCCGCCCGGCCATAAATATATGGTGTACTATAAACGCTGCCAACCACGCGCGGCTTCACGAGCTGTATATATGCGTCAAAAAGCTCCGGCCCGACATAATAGCCTTTAATCACCTGGAATTCGCGCGCGCCGCGGACATTAAAAAAACCGGCGCTATTTTAGGGAAGGTAATAAAGCTCGAACCATCCCAGAGCCTGCTTAGGGGGCTAAACAAGGCCGCGCTCTGGCGCCAGCTACTTGAAATAAAAAAAGAAAAAGACCCAAAAGTTAAGTTTTACCCGGACCTGGCCCTGAAGGATTTTAGAAAATGGTATTCTTCCGGCGAATTAAAAAGGAAAAGCGGTTGCTGCTCCGGCCAATGGAACTCTCTCTGGCTCTCCCCCGGCGGGGAAGTTTTATCATGTCAGCCGCTCGGCCTTAAATTCGGCTCCATAAAAGACAGGGCTTGGCGCAAGGTTTACGATGGCCGCGCTTATAACGAATTCAGGGAAAAGCTGCTCGCCGCCGGCGGCTTTCTTCCGGTCTGCTCGCGCTGCGGGCGCGTGCCCTACACAGGTTCCTGATTATGCTGAACGCCGTTTCGGTTGACGTGGAAGAATGGCACGACACCGTGCTTTTCGGCAAAAGTGATGAACTGCGCGGCCGGCTCACGGCCCTGCCGGAAAACACGCTGGAAATACTTGAGCTTTTCGACCGTTTTTCCGTTAAAGCCACTTTTTTTATTCTCGGCTCAGCGGCTCAAAAATATCCCGACACGGTAAAAGCCATAGCGCGCGCCGGGCACGAAATAGCCAGCCACGGTATGACGCACGCAAGCGTTAACTCGCTCAGCCTGGAGGAATTTGAAAAAACCGCGGCGGACTCAAAAAAACTGCTTTTTGATATCTCGGGTTACGCGCCCGTGGGTTACCGCGCCCCCACCTTCTCCATATATTCGCGGGAACGGGCCCATATGGAAATACTTCAAAGAGCCGGGTACAGCTACGACTCAAGCCTTTATCCGCTGAGAATTTTTTCGGGCAGAAAAATACCCCGGGGGCCGCATGAAATCCTGCCGGGGTTCCGGGAATACCCGCTTTCGGTGGCGCGGTGCCCGCTGCCGCCCGTCCCCTTTTTAGGCGGAACTTTTTTAAGGCTGCTGCCGCTTAAGTTTATCCATGCGAACCTGCGCCGCCTTAACTCCGCGGGCCTGCCCGGAATGCTGTATTTTCACACCTGGGAGATGGACCTCAAGGCGCCGCCGGTCCCCGCCTGGAAGCGGGCCGTACAATTTTCAAACCTTTCAAGTGTGCGGGAGAAAATAGAGCGGCTTTTTGGCGGGTTCAGCTTCTCAACGGCGCGCGAAGTGCTTGACGCGCGGAGGACGGAATTTTCCCAGAAATGACGTGGTCTTAATAGGCAAAAAGATACGCAGGTCTTTTTCCTTGCTGAAGCTTGTCCTGAAATCCCCAAGGAAAAAGTTTAAATTATAGGGCCTGAATTTAAGGGTTAAGATCCGGACCATTTTTCTGATCAGCTCTTTATTCTCGTGCCCGAGCTTATCATAAAGGCACATCAGCAAATACAGATGTTCATTCCCTATCGCCCTGAAAGTCGCGATGGAGTCTATTTTACCGGCGACAGCTTTCGTAGACTCAATGATTTGTCTGTTTTTCTCCTCCCACTTCAGCCCGCCGACCTCGTCAAATTTTAAAGAGTACTGTTCCACGATCCGGTACAACGGATAAAAAAAGTTCATGAACTGCATGGGCGGATAAGGGACCACCTTAACCCCGAATTTTTCCTGTTCACGGTAGAATCTTGAATTGGGATATAAATAAAAAGGATTAAGCGTGTATATGTCCACAAAATCCTTAATACTGTCTATGGAATTTACGGTGGCTTCCACATCCCTCGGGCTCTCGGTGGGAAATCCCGCGATCAGTTCGATATGGTTCCAGATGCCTATTTTGTGGGAATATTCAAGGTACTTGCGGGCCTTCTCGACCGTAACGCCCTTTTTCACATAATCCAGCAGCCTCTGGCTGCCTGTCTCCACTCCGAACGTCAGCTTTACGGCCCCGGCGGCCTTCATTTTATCGAGCAGGCGCTCGTCCATCATCCTCAGGTTCGCGCAATCGAACCATTTAAGGTTTAATTTGTATTTGATCATCCTGTCACAAAGCTCTTCGGCGAATTTATAGTGATTGTTAAAAGAGGAGTTCACAAAATAAATTCCGGTGGCGCCTTTTTCTTTCAGTCCGGAAAGTTCGTCTATGATCTGATCCGCGGATTTCATATCCGAAGGCAATTTGTTGTTGTTTTCACAAAAAGCGCAGGCGCCGGTGCAGGTAAGCTCAAAAGCATACGGCACAACCAGGTATTTTTTATCATTTTTGATCAGTTTTTTGATAAAGGGGAAATTTGAATTATAGCTGGCAAACAATTCGCGGTCGCGGACCCTGTATTTTTCAAGGATATGATCCTCATAATGAGGGCGCGGGGCATAAGGCCTGCGGATCCCGTCGCCCTGATAATTCCGCAATTTACCGCCTTTTCGCGCGACAGTTCCGACAAGGCCGGCCTTTTCTCCGGCCGCGTCCTTTAAGATCTCCAGAAGAGCTTTTTCCCCCCATTCGGCATATACGCCATAGTCAAAACAGGGATATCTCCTCATCAGATAAAAAAACGCCTCTTTCGGCAGGCCCCTGTAGCCGATGACCGTTTTCGCCTTGAATTTCTTTTTGACCGCATACGCCATCAGGGCGGAAAAATTTATTATTAGCGGCTCCGCTCTTATATCGACCAGCGTTATCCCCACAAGATCGGACCGTTTAATATCCAATCCTTTAAGGAACATCTCCCCTATCCGGTCATATTCAGCCAGGAGTTTTTTTGAGGCTTTGCCGTTTACGTATGAACCCACGGAATCTTTATCGTATAAAAGAGACAGCTGTTTCCGGCTGAACAGATATTGTATTCTGTCGAACCAGTCTTTTTCCGCGTCAATTTGAAAAACCTCGTGGCCGTTTTTAATTAAAGCGCCGGCAAGCACGGCGATGGTCATGTTCGGCGGAGGTATCGGCTCCGAGATCTTCTGTTCCCCGGGTGGATATATCAGGGTAACTTTGAGCGGTTTTTGAGGCGAGTCCATATCAATAAACCGAAGGCTGGTAAACTATCCTGTCTATATTCCCGTTCTTCACCGGCTTTCCGCCGTCCATAAAATATCCGCAGTTTAAAAGGCGCAGCGGCCCGGGCATAAGCCTGCTTGTCAGCTTTTTCCCCGCTCCAAAGCAGGTATAGCGGCATTTTTGGTCCACCCAGTGTTTTTCCCATGGACAAAACCGGGTGACGGCCATGTACGAGTACGGGATATGGTAAGTGCAGGACACCCCCTCGAACCGGCCGTACCTGACCGGCAGGTCCGTGGAGTCGGCCTCTATCCGTGTTATCCCGTTCTCAGCGAGGAACCTGGCTATGAAAGCGTCGCGGGAAGATTTCAGGACATTGCCCAGTATTCTGCCAAGGGAAATTTGCGCCTTGGAGGAGTATTTTTCCCGGATCAGATGTATAAGCCCCAGGTCGTTGGCCACTATCTCCAGCCTGCCGTCCCTGCCGGAATATTTCCGTATTATCGCCTCTATACCCCTGAAAGACCTGTCGGTCAGGAACGGGGTTACGAGGACCACGCGTTTTTTAAAGGTCTTTAAAGCCCGGCCGAACTCCTCCGGGCCGGGGAGCAGGTTCCGGCAGAATTCGCTGCCGAGGTATATCAGATCGTTCTTTAAACCCGAATACCTGGCGAAGAAGCGCCTGCCGTTCAATATTATTCCGGTCTGCATTATTTTCAGCCTATGGCTGTGCCGTATCGCCCCACCACCTGTTTATTTGCCGAAGGCAAATCTCAGATTTGCAAGCGGGTGGCGGGGTCAGGGGCTATGTCCCGCTCTTTTGGATTAATGTTCAGCCCAAAAGGGCGGGGCTATGCCCTTCAGACGGTCAAACCCTGCTGCTGCTGTAAACGTTTTTAAAAAAATTCCTGAACTCTTTGCGCGAAACGCCGCCGTCCAGCAGGCAAAGCAGGCGCCTGGCATCACCCAGGAAGCTCTTCAGCCCGTTGAAATCCAGCGTGCGCGGTATCTTCAGGTATTGAACTCCGGCCCGGTGGCCGTCATACATTATATCCGCAAGCCCGGAAGCGTCCGGGGAAGGCATGGTAAAATAGCCGCCTTCGCTGTCAAGGCGTATCTTGCACGGCTTATAATCCCGGCTCCAGTCGCAGAATTTGCACAGCGGGTCCACGTTCTGGCAGAAGTGGCTGGGGTAATAGAACATTTCGGTCTCTATGCCGCACTTGTTCTTTATTATCTTCCCGGCCTCGGCGGGGGGCAGGTGATAGGGTAAGATGACCCTTTTTACGTTGTATTTCTTGAAAAATTCAAGCGTCCTTGAGTTGAAGGCCAGGGCCAGGCTGCTGAGTATGTAATAGCTCTTTACCCCGTAATTCTGAAGGTACTCTATCAGCGACACGTCTTTTACCACCAGCCCCCCGACGCCGCGCTCGACGATCTTTTTCGCCTTTTCCGCCAGCTTCGGGTATTTATCCGGGGCGCCGGCCTCGTTTATCAGCAGCAGGGACCTTTTCCCCTTCTTTTTAGCCAGGTTTATGATCTTGAAGAATTCCCTTTCGTCCCGTATGGACAGGGAATCCCGCCTGTGGTTCGGGATGTCCACGAGGCCGCAATAGATCTCGTCAGCCCCGTTGGAAAAAAGCCATTCGGCCTCTTTGAAATTTTTCGCCCCGGCCACTATGATCATAATGAAAAGGTAAATAAACCGAAAATTTCCGCCTTTGCGAATATTATATAACTATTAAGAAAATATTAATCAAAGCATAAATAGCGGGCTATGGTCACAACTCAATCTTCAATGGTAAAATGTAAAGAACGGCTGTTTTAAAGGCAAACTCTCTCATGTACACACGAATAGACATAAAGATCACTTTCAGGTGCAACAATAAATGCGATTTTTGCGCCCAGGGACACAAACGCGATATGTACGCGGACCGCACGAAGGCCCGCGTTTACGCGGAACTGGCCGCCGCTTATAAGAAAGGCGTCCGCGGCGTTGTTTTTACCGGCGGGGAACCCACGCTGCATTCAAATATAATAGACTTCGTGGCAAAGGCCAAAAAGCTAGGATACAAAACCATACAATTGCAGACCAACGGCCGGGCTTTCACTTACAAAAGCCTTTTGGAAAACCTTAAAAAAGCCGGGGCCAATGAAATTGGCCCCTCCCTGCACGGGGCAAAACCCGCTACGCACGACGCCCTTACCCATTCGCCCGGCAGTTTCATTCAGACCATCACGGGCATAAAAAACGCGGCTCAGATGGGTTTCAATGTGATAACCAACAGCGTAATAACTTCCCTTAATTACCGCGAGCTGCCGGAGCTGGCTTCAATTCTGGTTTCCCTGGGCGCCAGCCAGTACCAGTTCGCGTTCATCCACATAGTAGGCACCGCCCTGGAAAACAAAAAATGGATAGTGCCCCAAAAAACCGACATAATGCCCTGGGTCAAAAAGGGCCTTGATGTCGGCATAAAAAACGGGGTTCCCTGTTTCACGGAAGCCATACCATTCTGCCTGATGAAGGGCTACGAAGCCTGCGTAGCCGAACGCATGATACCGGACGGCCCGGTGGCCGACGCGGATAAATTCATAGAAAACTACGGAGAGTACCGCAGAACGGAGGGCAAAGCGAAGGGCCCGCGCTGCCCCGAATGCAAGTATTTTGAAATTTGCGAGGGCCCCTGGCGGGAATATCCCGGAATTTACGGTTGGAAAGAATTCGTCCCCGTCACCGATTTTAAAAAGCGGCGAATAGTAAATAGAAAATAACGAATAGAGTAAGAAACTCCACCCCTAACCTCTATACGCTATTCGCTAACCGCTCTTAATTCATATGCCCAAAGACTGCTACGAGATAGTAACCAACTATAACTGCGACCTGCGCTGCCGCTTTTGTTCACAGGGGGATTTCAACCCCGCGCTTTTCAAGCCGCTTAAAACCGCGATAGCCGAAATTTACAAGGCCAAACAACTGGGTTACAGGCGCCTGGGGTTTTCAGGCGGCGAGGCGCTGCTCAGGCCCGAGCTGCCGAAACTGATAGGCGCGGCCAGACATCTGGGATTTAAATTCATAAGGCTTCAAACCGACGCCGTAAGGCTCTCCGACATGGCTCTGGCGAAAAAACTGGTGGACGCGGGGCTCACCCTCTGCAAGTTCACGTTCTTAAGCAGCAAAGCGGCGGTGCATAACCGCCTTACCGGAAAAAAAGGCTCTTTCGCGCGCAGTCTTGCGGGCTTAAAAAACATGCGGACCCTTAAAGCGGGCCTTGGGGTAAACATACTCATCAACCGCCTTAACTGCCGCGACCTTGTTGCCACTCTCGATTTTTTTCTAGACCAGGGAGTTTCAAGCTTTGTGCTGATCTACCCTATTTATACAGGGAATATGGCCGAAAACGCCGCCGAACTCGGGGTTTCCCTGGGCATTGCGGCGCCCGAGGCCATAAAAGCCCTGGACCGTTTCAAGGCCCTCGGCCTTATTAAGGAAATAAAAGTTTTGAATATCCCCCCCTGTCTGCTTGGCCCCTATAAGGACCGGGCCGCCGGCCGCTACAAATTTAACACCGTGGTTTCAACGCCCGCCGGAGAGTCGTGGGACCTGGACGAAAATGTAAAGCGGGAAAAAGTCCGCCTGAAAGAGTGCCGGGCCTGCCGGCTGCGGCGGCGCTGCTTCGGAGTTGACAGGCGCTATTTTGATTTTTTTCCGGCCGGCAGCGTTTATCCCGCCGGGGATCCGCCCCTCCCAAGGGGGACTGCGGCCTCCGCCCCCGGACGCGTTTACCTGAACAACATGGAAAAATGTTTTATGGAAATACTGAAAAAAGAAAGCCGCGTGTCCACAACGCGCGCGCTTGAAATAGCCAAAGGCCTGCCGCTCTGCCACGACTGCAGGGACGGCGCAAGCGTCCTGTCCACCGGTCAGATATTAATTAAAAAAGGCCTTGTCTCGCGCGAATTCAAGGGCGGAAAATATTTATGGGCTCTGAAATAAAACTTATAAAACCTATGGCGGGGGTAAGCGCGCTTATTAACCGGAAAGAAAGAACGCTATGCATCTCCGTGCGCCCCGGGCGGACGGAACTTGAAACCGCGCGCGCTTTCCTTTACGGGGCTCTTAATACCTATGAAAACCGTTTCAGCGTTTTTGTAAAAGGCGTCCCCTTCTGCTTCCTGCCGGATGCCTACGACCATATTTTGCGGCCGAAATCGTCCCGGCGCAAAGCGGCAAGGCTGGATATTTGCTCCCGCTGCCGCCTTAGCCGGCTTTGCCCGGGCCTTGAGCCGGGTTCTATTTTCCTGGGCCCGGCGGGTATCGGCCTTAAACCCGTCCTTGAAATCCCGCTGGAAATAGTTATTGAAGTGAACCGTCGCTGCAATCTTGCCTGCGCCGTCTGCTCCTCCGGTTCCCTTACCGCCAAGCTTTCGCTGCCTGAAATACGCTCTCATCTGGCGGCCGCGCGCGCGCTGGGAGTGAAAAACATCCGTTTCACCGGCGGAGAGCCTTTCCTTCATCCCAAAATTTTAGAGGCGCTGGCCGCGGCCAAAAAACTGGGTTTCTATGTGCTGGTGAACACGAACGCCACCCTGCTGGACGCCAAACTGATAAAGAAGGCCGCCCCATTTATAGACAATATACTGGTGTCCATGCAGGGCTGCGACGCCGAAAGCGAGGCCGCCGCCACCGGGACGCGCGGCCTGTTCTCAAAAAAAATAAAAAATATCCGCCTGCTTCGCCGCTCCGGCATAGGGGTTTTGCGGCTTGGAACTGTTATTTCAAAAGAGCTGATAACTAATTTTGAAAAATACCGCGCTTTAGCTGAAGGCTTGAAGGCAGAAATATGGGAGCTTTACAGGCCCATGGGGTCAAACACCAGCCTCCCGAAAGAATTCCGGATAACGCTAAAAGACCTGCGCCGCCTGGTCCGCCGCCTTGAGCCGCGCCTGGGGCTCAAGCCGCGGACACTTTTCGCGAACCCGGTCCCGTTCTGCCTTTTTAAAAAAAGGCAGGCCCCGCTTTTTCTGGGAGCCAGTTTTGACGACGGTCACACCCGCCTGGTGCTTGACCCGCGGGGTTTTTACAAGCCGAGCTATTACATTCAAAAAAAACTGGGCGCGGAACCCTTTAAAGCATGGAACAGCCGCCTTTTGAAAAACATAAGCGGCCCGGCCCGGCTTCGCAGCTGCCGCAGCTGCATTTTCCGATTAAGATGCCTGGGCGGCAGCCGTTTCATGGCCCGGGCGGAGAGCGGGAATTATTCAGGAAAGGACCCGTACCTTAAAGATAGTCACAAGTTGCAGGTCACAGGTCACAAGTGACGGACGGATAAAACAACAGATTAAAATATGATTAAAAAATTTTATCTGCGCGACGACGACGCCGGGGCCGCGAACGCGCGTTTTATGAAAACCTTCCGTCTGCTGAAAGCGGAGGGGATGGCGGCTTCATACGCCGTAATTCCGGCGGAGCTGAAAGAAAACCTTGTTGGGTTTTTAAAAGCCGAGGCCCGCGCCGGAACGGTTTTTGAAGTTCTCCAGCACGGCTGGACCCACAAAAACCGCGGTTCACGCTGGCTCAGGCAGGAATTCGGCAACCTGGCCCCGGCGGCCGCTCAGAAGCAAGATATTTTAAAAGGTTTCAAGCTGCTCAAGAAAAATTTCGGGAAGCTTTTTACTCCGGTATTCGTGCCGCCTTTCCATGTGTACAATATTGACACCCTGCGCGCCGCAAAAGCGGCGGGGCTTAAGGGATTTTCCGCCAGCAAAAGAATACCGGCCGGGGGCCGGGGACTTTTTTTTATAACCGCCAATATTGACGTGAATGTTTACGCGCCGGACGGACGCCCAATGCCGCTTAATTTGGAACGCCTGAAACAAAAGACCATAAACCGTCTGAAAAGCCGCGGCGACATATGCGCCTATTTTCACCATGATACTTTTGACGCGGCCAACTTCGCGGTTTTTAAGGCTTACCTGTCTTTTTTGGAAGCTTTGAGGGCGCGGGGGCTGATAGAATTTTCGCTTTTTAAAGAAGCGATTACGCAGATTAAAGATAAATTACACTGATTTCTCCCGTCTTCCACTACCGCCCCAAAGTGGTTGCCGGCAGATTCCCTTAGCGCTCCAAGACCGGGTTTTGAAGAAGAATCCCGTGGTCTTGCGCCGGCTCCGGAACGCGCCGGCCCGCATAGCGGGGCGGCTTGAACGGTCCTCGCCGTCCTAAATGATAAGGATTCGCTCCAGACCACGGGATTAAACCCTATAAGGAGCGCTAAGGGAACCCACCGGCAACCAAATGCTCTGTTGATTTTTTTATATGGTGTCCCCGCCCTTTTAAGGTAAAGCATAATTACCCGCCAATAATGAATAAGAGTTGTTTTGTATAAGCCGGTTGCGGCCGATGGGCGGGCAACCGCGCCGTATCATCAATAAGGGCGGGATTATCTATAACATAGCAAAGCCGCTACTATAATCTGCGCGGGTGACGGGGAACTGGATAAGCAAAACGCTCCGGAGCCCGACGCTTGCAAAGCGCGGAGGGCGAGGAAGCGAAGGGCGGACACGGTGTGTCCCGACCCTGGTTTTGCGTTCCAGCTCCCCGGCAGGCCCCGCGCCGACATAGGACAGGCCGCTGTTTAAGGTTTCAGGTGTCCCATTGCGGAAGTCAGGAGACCCTGAAAATATCAAAGCGGTGGCAGCAGCGCGCGCATAAATACGGCAGGCCGCCGGAAACGAACTTTTTCTTTGCGGCAAGTATTTTTTTCCAGCTGAAATCGTTCACCGAAGAAACTTTGCGGGCGGCCAGCACGCACATCCTTATTGAGCCGTCCGGCTCAATATTAACGCTGTCAAGAATACGGGCGCAGGAGCCTTCAGGCCTTATATGTCCGTTGTAATACGAATCGATCATTTCGCGTGTCATAAGAGGTCTGACTTCAAAATGGGTTTTGCCTCCGGCCGCAAGCGCGGAGATGCGCTTTAATCCGTCTCTCACAAGCCCCGCTTTCAACCTGTAACTTTCAATCACCGGAGTGATCGGAGCGCAGCTTCCCCGCGCCATCTCGTTTTTTTTAAGAAATTGCAGATTCTCAAAGATCACCCGGTCGGCCCCGGCTTTCACCGCCGCGCTGAAAACCGCGGGCAAAAAGCCGGCGTTTTCCCGGTTAATAACGCAATTTACTATCACCTCGGTTTTCCCGCGGGCGAGAGCGCTGAAAGTTTTCATGTTTGAAATTATTTTTTTATAGGTTCCTTTAAGCCCCGTGATCCTGTCGTGCGCGGAGGCAGGACCGTGCAGGGAAAAAATGACATAATCAGGCGGATTTTCTAGCAGGCGCAGGGCGGCGCGTCTGTCGAGGAGCAGGCCGTTGGTATTTATCCCGCAGTCATGGCCTTTTTTCTTTGCCAAAGCAGCTATTTCAAAGATATCATCCCTTAAAAACGGCTCTCCTCCGCTCAGATAAAAATGGGTTTTTTCACGGAAGCCTTCAATAAAACCCGCGATAGTTTTAAAATCCATTTCGGGGCCCGGTTTGTTTAAAACCCCGAAATGGCGGAGATAGCAAAAATCGCAGGCAAGATTACAGCGCCAGGTAAGCTCCAGCATGACCGTTTTTATTTTTTGCATGGCAAAAGATAATCCAGCGTGTTTTCAAGCCCGTTAAACCAATTTGAGGGAACGGGATCGCCGCTTGAGCCCGTCCCGGCCATAGCGCGTTTAATTTCAAGGGCAAGGCCCTTCGGCGTCAGAGTGCAGTAGTCAAGAACCGCGGCTCCGCAATAATCACGCAAAAGCTCCGCCCTGGCCGCTTGATCGCTATGCTCCCTGCCCGGCGAACCTTCATATGGGATAAGCACGGCCGGTTTGTTGAAATAAAGCATCTCATAAACCGAGCCGCCGGCGGTTCCGACGCAAACCGCGCTTGAACCGATAAGGGAAAACAGATCCGGGCGACTTTTTTCGAGAGAAATGTTTTTTAGGCCGAGTTTTTTAATAAGTTCCGCCCAGCGCCGCATATGGAACGCGCCGGAAGCGGGGCCCGCGCATATTTTCATTTCAACTCCGGCGCCAAGCAGTTTTTTGGCGCGGATGGCGCAGGTAATTACGCGCGGAGAAGTGGAGCCGCCCCCGCGCTGAACCAGCACAAAACCGCGGGGCCGCGGCTTTATTTTTTCATGCGCGGGAGGCAGCACATAGCCGGTAAAAAAGACTTTTCTTCCCAGCTTAAGAAAAGCCCGCAGAAATTCTCCGGGAGAAAGCCTGCGCTCGCGCGCTATGTGCCTTGCCATGCGGCGCAGATCGGCGCCCCCTGGACAATGCACAAGGAGCTTGTCGTAAAACAAGGCGGCTTGAAACAATTCGCCGAGACGGGAGCTCGGATGAGTAAAATAGGGCAGGGGGACGCTTGCGGCTATTTTAATTTTTTTTTCACGCGCGTATGCGAGCAGTTTGCCGATTTCAGGCGCGCATTCAAGCCTGCCGAATGGAAAAAACTCGGTTATAAGCCAACAGGGCCCGAGCCTGCGAAGCTCTGAGCGCATGATAGCCTGGCGTTTTTTAAGGGATCTTTTTTTAAACGGCGGAAGGATAATTACGCGCGCCCGGCGGCGGAGGTCTTCAAACGGATAGCCCGCGGCCCGCTCGCAGAAAAGAGACAGATCTTCTTTTTTTAAGCCCCGGCCCCGGAGGCCTGAAATAATGCGCAAAAGGTGAACGGCATGGCCTATGTCGCGGTTGGAATTGAAATAATAAAAAGCGAACTTCGGCCGTCTGATAAGCATAGCCCCGCGCTTTTGGCGCAGCGGGCCCCGCACTTTGGGTTCGGCAGGTTTGGTCGTAAATTTATGTCCGGCTTGCATGGTGTCCGTTCTGCGGCCAAAAGAGCGGGGCAAGTATTGCCGAAGCACGGAAAATTAAAAGGTGATAGAAACTAAACTTAACCCGAATTCTTCAATTGAAGAATTCGGGTTAACAAAGATACGGGGCTCCCGGCCCCCGGCCCTAAACCCTATCCCCTGCCGTCCTAGTACGAGCCGTGCGAGCCGTGCGAGCCGTGCGAGCCGTGCGAGCCGTGCGAGCCGTGCGAGCCGTGCGAGCCGTGCGAGCCGTGCGAGCCGTGCGACGCGTGCGAGCCGTGCGAGCCGTGCGAGCCGTGCGAGCCGTGGCTCTGGTGGCTTACATGGCTTGAGGCGGTGAAATAATTGCTGTGGAAAGTGGTCTGCGCGGCCGCCTGATCCACCATGGCGGCCCCAAGAATTCCCAAAGCAATTCCGGTTTTCACGATATCCGCGTCCAGCATTTTCCCCTCTTCGCTGTTCAGGAAAAGGCCTATATTTTTCTTTATGCGTGATTTTTTATTGGTCATAAAAATACCCCCGCTGTTATTTGCCCTTTGTGGCGCGGATGCTCTTATTTATGTCTTCCATGGTCTTTTGTTCTTCCTGATGCATTTTTGCCTTTTCCGTCTTGAGCCTTTCTTTTTCGGCAAGATCCATGGCTTCTTTTGCCGCCCACGCCTTTGCTTCTTCCTGCGTAAGTCCCGGCGGGCCCTTGACGGTCTTAATAAGCTGGGCAAGGTCTCTGCAGTAAGCGCGGCTCAGTTCTTTTAAAATGCCGCCGCAGGGGGCCTCGGTCCTTAAGATATAGGCCCGGCAGAAGTCTTCATCTGTCCTGGGACATTTATCGGCTTTCCCCGACTGTATCGCTTTATAAACCTCGTAGCGCCACAGGCATTGAGAATCTCCGCGGCAGTCGTTTCTGCCGGCGGGAAAGAATTTCCCGCACATTTTCGCCTGTTCAGGTTTAACATTTTTCATCAGTATTGGACAAACATTTTCCATGCCCTTGGCGGCCGCGTCGCAAAAATCCGTGCCGGAAATAGACGGGATATTTTCAAGGGCGCCCTCGGCGACCGTCAGCTGGCAGGGTGAATTGTCCGCGCTTTTTCCGGCCATAAAACCCAGAAAAGCGATTTCCGTATACCCCTTCCTGCAGGCGTAGTCCGGGCTCTGTTCAAAAGCGATCTTTACCTTCCCGCTCGTTCCATCGGCGGGCAGATTATCACAGAACGACACGTCATGCCTGGCAAAGGCGGCGCAGGTAAAGTATTTGGAGAGCAGGCTGTAAATCTGCACACTTTCCCCGGCAGAGAACCCCCCCGTAGGGAGAGCGGTGCCCCATATCTTTCCATGGCTGCTGAGAATGTCGTTCATCGCCCCGTCTTTGCATTCTCCCCGCTGGAAATCTTCCCCCTTGATAGTGGGCAGAGGACCGTAGGTTGAGGATGCCCCGCCGGCTGCCGGCATAGTGAGGGGGTGCTGCGCGTCATACGCGGAGACGGCGGGATTTCCGGCCGGCAAGGCCACCCCCGCGGTCCCTGAGCCCCCGGTCGCCGCGGGCGGCGGGATAACGCCCGCCTCTTTCTTTTTAAGGAAATACTGCAGCACCAGCATAACGCCTAAAATAAGAACGATCGTCAATGCTCCCCATTTCTTCATTTTTTTCCCCCTGACTTGATTTTGTCGCCGCAGGCCGCAAGCAAAGCCTTGGTCAGCACTATACGCGCGAGCCTTGAATTTTTACGTCCCAAATCCATACGGCATTGCTGGTTCAGGGCCTCATTTATGAATTCCCCTCTCAGAGCGGCCATGCTCTCCTCTCCGTCGCCGAAAACCGCCATTGTGCCTTGCGCCGTTTTTTTCAAACTGACGCCCAGCCGACCCGAAAACACTACAGCGGCCAGCTTTACCGCCTCAGGAGAGTAAAACCGCGCGTCAAAAAAAACGCCGTTCGTTTTTATTTCTTTCTTTTTCACCGTAATCCCTTCTTTATCACTGTGATCTCTTCCCTCATTTTTCCACCCATGAGCGCAGAACAGCGCCGCTTTTTTTGTCGCGCAGGGAGAGGAAAACGGTTTCAAAAATGCCCTTAAGCGCCGCGCAGCGCTCGTTCGAGGGCATGCTCCCCCAAAGGGACCCCTGAGCCTCGTAGTTATACACGGGGCACACTCCGCAGAACGGCTTATAAACGCACCTGAAGCAAACTGGCTGGATCTCCAGGTTCGAGGCGGCGGCGCAGGCTTTAACCGCGGGGCTGAGTATCACCTCCGCGTACTTGCTTTTAAATACATTGCCCGCCTTGAACAGCTCATCCCCTTCCCAGGCGAGCATCCGGCCCTCGTCACAGGTATAGATATCCCCGTTGTAGTCGTAAGCCAACTGGCCTATCCCCGCTCCGCACGGGCAGCGCAGATCGACGAACATCGGGTCGTCCTGCCTCACTATTTTTTTGAGCATCATAACCGCCATTTTTTCTTTTATCGCGGTACCTTTGAGGTTGAGCTCGATTATATACGCAAGGCTGTCCCTGTAAAATTTTACGAATTCCTCGGCGCTGTAGCCTATAGTGCCCCAAAGGTTCTTGGCGTATCCTATGGGCGCGAGCGACCTGACAAAAATATAATCCATGCCGAGCTTCACGTATTCGTCGATTATTTCTTTGTGCCTGCCCAGCGAATACTTGGTCACGGTAAGAAGCGCGCTCGGCCTGAAAACCCTGTTTTCCCCTTTCTGTTTCTCGCTTTTGGCGCTAAAATACTTAAGCCACTTTACCGTAGGTTTGTAAGAGCTGCCTTCCGCATAAAGCCTGTTTCTGTTATGCAGCTCTTCGGGGCCGTCAAGAGAAGCGCAGACGGAAACTTCATTGGCAATGAGGAAAGCGGCTTTTTCTTCGGTCATCAGGCTGAAATTGGACACCAAAGCCAGCCCCAGCTCGCGGCCCTCGTCTTTTTCCTTTTTCCGCGCGTAACGCACTGTTTTTTCAACCGTCTTCCAGTTCAGCAGGGGCTCGCCCCCCTGAAATTCAATGGTTATGCCGCGGCTCGGGCTTTCAAAGGCGAAATCCACGCTTTTCTTAGCGGTGGGCCAGCTCATGTCGGTGCCTTTTGAAGCCTGGTTAATGGCGCCTGACTGGCAATAAAGACACTTGTGATTGCAGCGCAGCGTAGTTACAAAAATGTGCAGCCCCGGCCCCGCCTGCAAATGCGCCTCTTTTCTCTTGCACTTGAGCGAGAGGTCATCAAAATTAAGCTGCGTTCTTATGAAACCATTTTCAGAAAGTTCGGCGAAAGAGGGATTTCCCTCCTTTAATCCGCCGCCAAGCAGGCTCCGGAAATCTTTCTCATTAAGCCAAACGCTGCAGCCGGCGTCATTGGTAAGCAAAACCCGCCCGCCAAGCCTTGCCCAGTAGAAATGCGGCGGCTTGGTTTCGGAAATTTTCTTATTTGCTTTTGCTTTTAGAGCGCTTTGAATCATTTTTTTCTTCCCAGATCCTGGTTATGCCGAGAGGATCGCGGCTGGAGGCCTTTTTGGACTCCTCTTTCAGCTCGTTCTCCACCTGCGCAATAAGCGCGTCCAGCTCTTTTTCCTGATCGGGGCTAAGCCCCGAATCCTTGGGCTCCGGAGCCTTTTCCTCGTAAGAGAGCGCTTTAAGCAGCATGAACTCGCGAAGCTCCAGGTTGAACTTGAAAACAGCCTCCCTGTTATTTTCCTCCTCAAGTCCGCTTAAAAATCTTTTTTTTAAACCACCTGAATCCGCGCGCGCCCCGTTTTTCGGCGCCAGTTCCACCGTCGTTTCCGCCCTTCCCGACGGTTTTAAAAGAACATAGGCCTCACCGCTAAGCGAATAGCCGGCGTACCTGACGGATTCAACACTATGTTTTTTGGTGTCAACAAGTATTTTTACGCCTTTTTCCATTATTGTATCCTGCAGCAATTCATTGTGCCGGTACGGTCGCCGGTAACGCACACCCCCTGCGTCCATCTGCCGGGGTCTTGAAGAACTCCACCCGTAAAAAGCATGCCGCATACCCCAACGCCGCCGGCATACCAGCCAAA
Source organism: Elusimicrobiota bacterium (assembly GCA_026388155.1). NCBI lineage: Bacteria > Pseudomonadati > Elusimicrobiota > Elusimicrobiota bacterium. The sequence goes on along the minus strand of JAPLKI010000018.1, from coordinate 40,156 downwards.
AACCCTTTGATTGCCGTTGGGACACCAGGTTGTGCCGCCCACGCCGTAACCAACCTGCTGACACACGCCGGTGATTATACCGCCAATAGCGAGGTTGTTGCTGACAGTCAGGTTGTCCCAGATCCCGACCTCCCTGTTTCCGCCTGCGGAATTATTGCCCACGATCATGAGTTTCCTGAAGCCGGAAGCGTCGTTATAGATCGCCGCCCCTCCGTCACCGGTGCCGTAGGCGGCCCAACTCATATAATTAGGGGTCAGCGCGTAGGTGCCGCCTATTCCGCCATTTGTTACCGTCAATTTATAGGCGGGACCGGCAGTCCCGACCCCCACACTGCCCCCCGCAGTGACAACGAATGAATTCACTCCCGAGCTATTGACCTGAAATTTCTGCACCGGAACCCCCCCCGAGCCCAGACCGATGCCCACACTGCCGGCGTCGCGGGCAAGCAGGGTCTGATTGGTGGTAAGCAGGCCGACATAGCCGCCGTAGGGGGCCGGATAGTAAGTGGTAAGCGTCAGTGTTTCCGAGCCAAGCGACCGCGGGTGAAAACACAGGAAAGCGAGCGTCAGGACAAAAAGGCAGCGCTTTTGGGTCAGTTTAAGTTGTAAAACCACAACTTTTTCATTTTCCATAAGCCCCCCTGGTGTTACCGGGTAAAAGCCGGACAAACAAAGTACCCGGATGGTTTTTTCCATGCGGGTCTTGATACTTTATAGCTTAATATATAAACGCGGGCTTTTCAAGGGGCATTTACGAAGTGCAGCGATTTTATCTGACTGACGGCACAATACCCCCCAAAGATTTACCTGGCCGCCGCCCAAAGCGCTATTTCTTCCATTAACGGCGCGCCGGCGCCGGAGAACATATTGACTCCATGGCCTGACACGCCCTGCCGGAAGACGGCTTTTTCGCTATGGGCGGGCGCGGAATGCCCCGCCGGTTGTTTGGAAGAAGCGGGGAGCTTTTGAATCCGGGCCTCCTCAAAAAGGCGCATGGAGCTTTGCCAGGCATAATAATCGTCGGGGGAGGCCGCCAAAAGCAGGGAAAAAGGCAGGGGCCGCAAAAAATACTCCTCAATACCAACCCCGGCGTAAACAAGTCCCGGTGAAAGCATTATTACCGCGGCCGGCTTAAGCGAATGATCAACCGCCGCTTTTAAAGCCAGATTCGCCCCCACGCTGGCGCCGCAAAGCGCCGTTCTCGAAGCGGGGATTTTTCTTTTTTTCAGCCAGTCAACGGCGGCAGCTATATCTTTGGCGGCGGCATTCCAGTCCCCGGGGCCGAAAGCCCTGTAATCCGCTTTTATGCCCGCGCACTCAAGGCTTTGCCCGTGGCCCCTCAGGTCAAGCGAAAGCCAGCCCGCGCTCCGCGCTTTAAGGATTTTTTCAAAGGCGCCCCACTCGCCCTTATTTGAGCCAAGGCCGTGAATATTGACAAAAACAAGTTTCCCCTTGGCGGGAGCGCCGTAAGAGGCGGCAATAAGGCAGCCATCGCTGGTTTTAAATTTCACCTCTTCACCCCGCGCGGCGGTCAGACAAAACAGACATAGGCACAAGGATAGCAGGGTAGAGGGGTTGGCGCATCGGGCAGAGGATAAAATAAAACAAGACTTTGTAAGCATCTTCAATCCCTCTTTCAGCCTTCAGCCTTACTCACGGGGATTTTCCGATCGGAGACAGTTGAACAGCCGGCCGGCCAGCGTACGCGCTCCCGCGAAGCCGAAAAACGGCTCGTCGCTGAGACAATGATGCCCGTACGACGGAAAACCCAGTTCGGTTAAAGGCAGGCCGGCGGACAGGCCTTCCGTAGCCGCGAAGGAATTTCCCACCGCCAGGTCCGGTTTTAAATATCCGCCCAGGCCCTTTACAACCGCCGCCGCTTCTTCCGTGTCCGGAGAGAACAGCAGTTCTCCCGGAAGCCGGACGCTGTCAAGCGGCCTGATGAAAGAATCTATGAGGGCGCAGCTAACGCGCATCCCAAGTTCCGCGGCGTATGCGGCGAAGGCCGCGAAAAGGTAAGGATCTCCGGCGTAAATTATGCTGCGGTGGGCCAGCTCTCCCAGGGCCGGAGCTATGGCTTTGGCCGCCTGTTTTTCCAGAACTTTCACGGCCGGGGGAAGCCCTCCCTTCATACCCGCGGCGCGCCGCACAGCTTCAAGCCAATGCGCGGTACCCTGAAGCCCCAGAGGCAGGCCTGTTTCCACAAGTACCGCGCCGGACCTGGCGGCAAGCCGGGCGGCGGCCTTGCGCCCGTAAGGCAGGGAAACAATTACCCCGGCCTCAAGCGCGCGGGACAAGTCCCCGAAACTGCCGCCCGAAGGGAAAACGCAGGAGAGTTCCAGCCCGCACAGTTCAAGCAGGCGCCCAAGTTCTTCGATATTGGCCGCGTGGTCGCGCTCATTGCGGTCCATTAAATACCCCACGAGCGCCACAGACCGCTTTCTTTTTTTGACCTTGCGCGCCGGCAGCGCGCGGGCTAAAGCGTCAAGCGACAAGGCGTATCCTTCAAGCCAGTCCGCCTCAAAAGATCTGGCCGGCACGTCCACCACCGGGACGCCGCTTTTTACTCCGGCGGCAAGACCCTCATAATCCATGCCGGCCAGTTTCAAAAACGGCAGCCCGGTCGCCATTATCACGGCGAAGTCGCCGGCGCCCGCCACGCTTTCAAGCAGAGCTGAAAATTTTTTTTCCGGGTTATTCCCCTGCGGCAGCGGCCCCGTCATAGTGCAAATGACCCTGTGCCTGCCCTCCGGCGAAAGCAAAGTGGAATTCAGGTCGTGATTGCCGGCCAGAAAATCTATTTTCGGCATAACACAGTTAAGCCCGTCCACCACTACGCAGCAGTCCGACACCGCGTTGGCGGCCAGGTAAATGCCCAGCTGGTAGGGCATATTAAAGGCCTTTTTAAACCTATTTTGACGAGAGGTAGCGTTCATTAAAATTCCATTCGCAAAGTTCAAGCAGGCGGCGCCGGGTTTCAAGCGCGCCGTCATAGCCCGGCTCGAAAAGCGCCGCGGAAAAGGGGGTTTTTCCGGCTGAAACCACGCGCGGGTCGCTGCGTATGTCCGAATAGACCAGGCGAAGCGCGGGGCCCGAGCGCAGCAGGGCGGCCAGTTCCCGCGGCGTTTTAAAGAATTCCGCGGATAAACGCCTTCCCGGCAGAGAAGCCTTCAGCGCGGAAATATCCGCCCCGGTCTTTCCATAAGAGCCGCCGCCCGTTATAAAAAGGCGGACCTCGAACCCGGCTTCCGCCAACACCGGCAGCACCGGCACCATCCTGAGCGCGGGACTTCCGGACAGCAGGCCCGTTTCTTCGGCCGCGAGTACGAAACAAACCGCGTAACCCCGGGCGCGGCGCCAAAGCTCCAGCGCGGCCGCCTTTTGGGCCGCTGAAGGGCCGGGCGTTATTTTTTTCCAGCCCAGCGCGCCGGCTACGGCGGCAAGCCAGGCGTCGGTGCCGGCGAAACCGTAAGGCGCCGGCGGCAGTATCCACTTCATGCCGGCTTTGTCGAAGGCGGGTCCAAGCACCGTGTCGGGTTCTGAGAGCACCTGTAAGCGCGAAGCCCGCGCTGCTCCGTAAAAATCCGGACCCGGTTCTCCCGCCGATATTTCCAGGCCGGCAAGCAGGGCGGACATGCGGCCGGCTGATTCGCCGAAATCTATAAGATTGACGTCGCGCGTCTTCCCGGCTTTCCCGCGTGACAGCCTGGACGCCATAAACTCCACGCGCACGGCGGCTTTGGCGGGGCCGTGCTCACCAAAACTGTTATAGTTCTCAAGCTGCACCTTCACATTTTTCTCGCGCTCAACCCTGCGCGCAAAAGCGCGGACGTCGCTGGATAACAATATGGGGGAGCAGCCAACGTAAAATTCCACCAGCCCCCCCGGACCGGCCTGGTCCGCCGCGCGGTAAAGCGATTCAAGCATCTTAGCCTCGTCGCCAAAAACGGCGTCATGGGCCTGGAATTCTGTGTTGACCACGAACGCGTCGCTCTTCGGCAGCAACGGCCCGCGGAACTGTCTGCCGGAACATTTCAGTCCGGCGTTCTCGCTGAATATGCCCAGCGCCCCGCCCGCGCAGCCGCTGAAACGGCATTCGCTGTCTCCGTGTTCCACCATAACGGAACCGGGCGGTATGCGGGCGTTCACCCCTCCGCCGGGGAAAATGAAACGCTGCCACTGCCCGAAACCGATGTGCGGGCGTTTGGGCGTGTCGGGGGCGGCCAGAGTCTTATCCTCCGGGCCGCCGAAGGCTATCAGGGCACCGTAAAAATCTTTCATGCCCGTAAAAGTTGAAAGCATGTCGTCAAAACGCAGGGAGGATAATTGCGCCGCCGCGTCCAACAGTTCGGCGTTAGAGGCTCCGGGGTCTTTACCTGCCGATGGATGAAAGCATACGGCCCAGTCGGAAAAGCGGGGCATGCCTTCCTGCGCGGCGGAAGCCGGAGCGATTACGGTCTTGAAAACGCCTTTTGAAGATTTCCAATCGCATATTATCTGGCCGCCTTCCATACCGGAAGGTTTAAAACCGGCCGCCTCAAAAAGAGAAACGGCTGATCTGTGCGCTTTGGTCTGTGACCCGCGCCCTGTGACTTGAGACTTGTGACTTGAGACTTGTAACTTGTTTTGTTCCCGTCGCCCTTCCGCGAAGACAAAAAACTCTGCGTCCGGCATGGCACGCGGCGGGGTATCCGGCGCGCCGGCAGTCCTTAGGGCTGAACAAAGGCGCACCGCGCGCAGGGCAAAATCACTTTTAGGGAAGGCCAGCGCCGCGGGACGATGTTCGCGCTCAGCCGCGGCCACGGCGGGGTCCCTTAGTATCACGCCCAGCACGCGGGTGTTAACGATGCCGGCAAAATCCTCCGCCATGCGCACGCCGTCCGGGCTCTTGGCGTTCACCGCCAAGCCCGCCAGATAAACGCCGTTGCGCGCATAGTTGTTTATCATCATTATCAGTTTATTGGCCGCGTAAAGGGAAAGGATCTCTTCCGAGGTCACAATAACGGCTTTTTTCGCGAAGCCCCGCCTGAGCGGCGCGGCAAACCCCCCGCAGACCACATCTCCCAGCACGTCAAAGACCGCGGCGTCGTAGCCGTCTTTTTCCATCAGGGCGCCGTCTTTCATGGCGTCGAGCATGGAACCGATGCCGGTTCCCGCGCAGCCCACGCCGGGCTGGGGGCCGCCGGCTTCTATGCAGTAAACGCCTTTGACGGCGGATGGGTAAATGCTTTTGCGCAGAGCGGATTCATTGCCGCCGCCAGACCTGTCTGCAAAGGGCGGTATGTGTCTGCGCATAAGAGAAAGGCAGCAATCCATCTTCGGGTCACAGCCGACATGCAGCACCTTCCGTCCGCCGAATGCAAGTATCACCGACATATTCGATGCGATGGTGCTTTTGCCTATGCCGCCTTTGCCGAAGAATACGATGCTTTCCATGGGTTAATTTAATCTGATATTGTGCTCAGTCAAGGGGCTAGAGGTCAGAGGACAGGGGTGAGGGCAGGAGTTCCTTATAACTCTATCTTCTACCCTAAACCCCTAGCCGCTAACCTCTGCCTTTATACAGCATACATGGTATAATAAAATTCAGCGATATGGCGAACCGTGAACAAAAAACCGGCTGGATAAGCGAGCAGTCCTGCGTCAGCATGGCCCACACCTGTAATCTCTACTGCCTTTACTGCCATAATCCGCCCGACGGCGCAAAAAAAAACCCTTTAAAAACGGCGGCCCTGATAAAAACCGCGGGGGTAAAAGCCGTAAGCCTTGAAGGCGCGGGCGAGCCTACGGCCAGCCCGGATTTTTTCACCTGGATAAAGGCGCTGAAAGCCGCCGGCGTGAAAAATTTCATGCTTTCCACCAACGCCGTGGCGCTCTCCGACAGCGCTTTCTGCCGGAAAGCGGCCGCTGATATCGATTTTTTTACCGTCAACTTCCCCTCTCACCACGCGGAGGTTTACGCCTCCGTCACGCGCAGCGTAAAATTCCCGATGGCCCTTAAAGGCCTGGCGAACATCAAGGCCCTGGGCGCCGAGGAAAAAATACGGTTTTTCCATATCATCTCAAGCGAAAACTACCGCCTGCTGCCCGAGTTCGCGCTCTGGACCATGAAAAATTTTCCGCGCGCCGCGTTCGTAAATTTCACTTTTGTGCGCAATAAAGGCCGGGCGCTGAAAGCCCCCGGGATAGTGCCGCGTTACTCGCGGGTTTCGCCGTTCATAAAACTGGCGCTGGCAAGGCTCAAACTTAAAGGCCGCAAGGCGGTGGTGCAGAATATGCCGCTTTGCGCGCTGGAAAATTTTGAGGGGTTTTCGTTTGAATTCCAGCGCTGGCGCCGCGGCGACAGGGTGCTTGAAGGCGGCATAGATCCCAAAGCGCCGCATCCCGCCTGCGCGCGCTGCAGACTTGAACCCGCGTGCTGCGGAGCCAGGCCGGATTACCTGAAAGTCCACGGCGGCAAAGAACTTAAGGCTTCAAAAAAAGACCCCTTCTCCATAAAGCCGGAAAAATTTTAAGAGGAGATTACGGCGATAGCGAAGGAGATTACAACGATGAAGAAAGTATGGCAAAGATGAGCGGTCACTATAATCTCTATGAGTATCACTGTAATCGCCGTTTTATCGCCGTAATCTCTTTACTGTAATCTCTCCTTTATGAAGACCATTTCCTGTTTTTCGAGCCTGGAAGAAATAGGTCCGCTCGCCGCCGCGGGAGCCTCGGAGCTTTATTGCGCGGTAAATCCTCTCCCCTCTTTCCGGGAAGCTTCGGCGCTCAAAAACCTCGCTGAATTCAGACGGGCCGCCAGCAGGGCACGAAGCCTTGGGCTGAAGATCAGCCTGGCCGTGAACGCCCTGCGCCTGCAGTGCAGCGTCCCCTCGGCGCAAAGGCTGGCCGCCCTTTGCGCCGAGGCCGAAGCCGCCGGCGCGGACGCGTTCATAATTTCTAATATCTCCGCGCTTAAAATATTCGCGGACTACAAATTCAAGCCGAAGGCGGCGCTGCATTTAAGCTCCGTACAGCCCTGCTTTAACAGCGTGGCGGCCGCTTTTTTTATCCGTCTCGGATTTTCGCGGCTGATACTGCCGAACCAGCTGGCGCCGCGCGAAGCCGGAGCGCTGCTGCGGCTTTGCCGGAAAAAAGGGGTTGAAACCGAAATTTTTGATTACCGGTTTTTCGGCTGCGCTTACATAAACGGCCGCTGTCATCTGCACCTGCCCGAATATCACACGCTGAAAGCCAACGTGCCGGACGGCTCGCTTTGCCGCGTCAATATCCCGGTCGGCAAACACTTGAAACCGCTCTATCCCGGAAAAGGCGAAACGAACGCGGCGCTCGCTAAAACCGCAGCCAGAAGGCTGTCCGCGAGACTTGCTTGCGGCGGTGCCCCGCGCATGGCCAACGCCGCCGCTTTTTTCGATTTTTTAACGGCGGGCGTGAACTACCTGAAATACGGCACCCGCCAGGATCCCGCCGCCGTTAAAACCCGCAAGGTCAGACAGATGCGCGATATGGCCGATATGGCGGAAAAACTTTCAGCCGACCTCGGGACCGAAAAGGCAAGGGATGTATTTATAGAAAAAATGACCGCCTGGAAGGGAAGTTGATTATGCCGCTCGAACACGCCATACGGCTCGGGACTATGAGCTTTTCGGACCTGGAAGAAACCGGCGCCCTTGAAAACGCGCTGGACCGCTTCAGCTGGTTTTACCTTGGAGGCGAGTTTTGCGAAAATCTGCTTGAAGAGACCCTTTGCGGCGACATAGTCCGCTTCCAGAAAAAAGGCAAAAAGGTCTGCCTTTTAACACCTCCTTTAAGCGAAAAAGGGGTGTTCAAGCTGAAAAAAATTTTTTCCGTCCTTCGCGCTTTGGAAAAATCGGGAAAAGCGGATTTTTCACGCCTGGAACTGAGTATCAATGACTTTGCCGCCCTGGAACTTGCCCGCGCCTGTAAAATCGCCGTTAAGATATCCGCCGGAAGGATCTTCTACGAAAATGTTGTCGATCAGTCAAAAAAACACGTGGGGGTGATCAGCCGCCAGGCCCTTGATCTCTTCAGCTCGCTTGGCATAAAACGCTACGAGGTTTCCGTAGCCGGAAGGGACCTCAGTTCAAATTTCAACAGCAGGATCTATGGTCTCGGAAAGCTGGATTTCAACCTTACGTTTTACTACCCCTACTTTAACATGACCACCACCCGCGCCTGCCTTGTAGGGATGCAGGATATAAGGCCGCATCAGTCGATAGAAGGCATAAACTGCCTCCGCGAATGCCGCGCCTGCACGTTTGAAGTAGCCCACCCCTGGATAAAGGAAAAACTTCTGATACGGGGAAACACGGTTTTTATCGAATTCCCCGGCAGGTTTTATTCTTCAGAAAAAGAGCTTGAAAAAATACGCGTCGACCGCCTGGTCTATTGCCCGTTCCCATAGGCAAGAGCACAAGCACACAAGTGCACAAGAGCACAAATCACAAGAGTGCGGGGATACAAGACGCAATTCTCTTTCAGTTGCGCCGTGTGCCCTCACGTCTTCTTTAGCCTCTTGCTTGTGACTTGTGATCCTATGTTCTTGTGCGCTGTTTACAGCAGCTCCGCTACCAGGGACGCCAGCTGGCTGCGCTCGGTTTTGGTGAATGTCAGGTGGCCGTAAAGCTTCTGGCCTTTCATGCGGTCCACTATATAGGTAAGGCCGTTCGAGGCGATGTCAAGGTAAGGGTTGTCTATCTGATAGGGGTCGCCGGTTACCACCACTTTGGTGCCCTCGCCCGCGCGGCTTAGTATGGTTTTAATTTCATGCGGACTCAGGTTCTGGGCGTCGTCCACCAGCATGTATTGTTTCGGCAGCGAACGGCCGCGTATGTGGCTGACGGAGGCTATTTCGATCTTCTCGTTCTGCAGGAGATATTCAAACTTCTGCATGGAGTCCTCCTGGTGGCGCTTGTCCATTATTATCTCAAGGTTGTCGTAAATGGCGCCCATCCAGGTGGAAAGTTTCTCTTCCTTGGTGCCGGGCAAAAAACCGATGTCGCGCCCCACGGGCACCACGGAACGGCAGATGATCAGCCGCTTGTAAATATTGTCGTCAACGGCTTTCTGCAGACCGCAGGCCAGCGATATAAGCGTTTTGCCCGTGCCCGCCGTGCCGATAAGGGTTACCAGTTTTACATTATCGTCCAGCAAAAGCTCCATGGCGCAGCGCTGTTCCTTGTTCATGGGCCTGATGCCCCAGGGCGACGGTTCGGGATTTAACGCCCGTATTACCGAACCGTCCGCAGGGTCACAGCGGCCTATGGCTGTTTTTTTGGGGTCTTCCTTAGCCCTGAAAATAACGAATTCATTAGGAGCCAGGTCCGCCGCTTCGTTTTTTACGGACTTGTCTTTGTAAAACCTATCTATGACGGCGGAGCTTACCTCCCGGGGGCTGAGGCCCGGATAGAGCTCGTCCACTTTTACTTTGCCCGCCTCGTAATCCTCGGCCTTTATCCCTACGGCGTCGGATTTCAGGCGCAGGTTAATGTCTTTGGTGACCAGCACCACATTGTTTTTTTCTTTGGCAAGCCAGAAAGCGCTGTTAAGAATGCGATCATCCATCTCGTTGAGCTTAAACTCCGGCGGAAGCACCTGCAGATGGTCCAGCTCTATTTTCAATATGCCGCCGTTTTCAAGTTTAACGCCGACATTAAGCTTGCCCTTGGCGCGATACTCGTCAAGACGGCGCGAAACCACGCGCGCGCTCTTGCCGCGCTCGTCGGCCGCGGTTTTAAAGGTGTCCAGCTCCTGCAGAACGGAAATAGGTATTACAACGGTGTTGTCGTCAAATTTGGTGAAAGAAAGCGGATCGTGAATGAGCACATTGGTGTCCAATATGTAAGTTTTTTTCATCGTGAACCTTCCATTTTTCCATGCCTTTCGCGTTGAACAGTAAAATTATAGTCTATTTGCGCATGAAAACAAATAGCCGCCGCGCAATACAGCGATGGAGCGAAAAAGATGAGGGACAGACGGTTTCACCGGCTTTCCAAAACCGCGGCTAAAATTTGTATTATATATCTTAATTATTCGGAAGCCGCCCGTTCCGCTAATGCGGCTCCATAAGGATAAGCCGGAAGCCAAAGCCCGCCCCGGCCGCCAGCTATGCGCTTAAAAAAGTTATCGCCCTCTTTTATCTTTTGCTTCCCGGGCAGCCGCAAAAAAAACCGTTTGAAACCATTTCAGAGGTTTTCACGTAATCCATTATAAGATGAAAAAACATATACTGCTCCTGCTTTTACCTTTCGCTTTCGCTTCTTTCTCCGCCGCCCAGGGAACGCCGGCCCCGGCCGCAGCAGCAGTTTCCGCCGGCGCCTCAACCGCCCCCGCTTCCGCGATAGCCCAGCCGGTTCCCGTCGAGATATCTACGGAAACCCCTGTTGCCCCCCCCTCACAGCCGGTCGCGGTCGTCGCGGACAGCGCCAGTACCACATCCGCCGTTTCGGCCCTCCCCGGCCTCGCCGCCTTCCCCGCCGCTGAAACAACAGCGGAGAAGAATAAGGGCCCCTGGGAAGTGTATGAGACCGCCGTGAAAGGCGCCATTAATGTGAAACCGAAAGTTGTGCTGAAAACCGGCAAAGCTAAAAAAGGCGCTCTTTACTACACTGACTACGTTAACTCGGACATTGAGTCTATTTTAGGCCTTGGCAGCATGGAAAATGTTTCAGTGGATATCGCGGAACTTCCCGACAAGCCCTCGGCGGCCAAGTTCAGCGCCCTGTCGGCCTCAAGCGCGACCGCGCGCATCACTTACATCGTCTCGGAAAAACCGATGATAAAGGAAATAGCGCTGAAGGGCAACAAGGAACTTTCAAAATCCTCCGTAAAAAATGAGATGTCCCTGAAAGAAAAAGATTTTTTTGACGAACTGAAAATGCGGGAAGACCTCATAAAAATAACCGATAAATACCACGAAAAAGGCTTCATAGACGCCAGGGCCGATTATGAAATCCGTTACGACACGGCCGCGCGTCTCTGTTTCCTTACTGTGTCGGTGAGCGAGGGCAAAAAAGCCAAGGTGGCGGAGGTAAAACTGGAAGGAGCTAAAGCTTTTAAGCTCAAAAAACTGGTGAAAAAGCTGAAAAACCGTCCGAAAAAGATTTATTCTCCGCAGGATTTCGACGCGGACCTGAAAGTTCTGGAAACCTATTACAAGAACAACGGCTACAGCGATTTCAAAATAACCTCATCTTCCGTTTCGTTCAACGGGGACAGAAGCCTGGTTTTCATAAGCATCGCCATAACTGAAGGCGCGCGGCAGCGCTTCGGCGGCACTTATTTTTCCGGCAATACCGTTTATCTTTCAAAGGACCTCGCCGAGGCCGTGGCATACCGCGAAGGCAAGGTTTTCAACCAGGACAATTTTGACGAAACACTGCGCGCCATCCAGGATAAATATGCCGACAAAGGCTACCTGAAGGCCCAGATAAAACCCGCGAAAGTGCCGAACGAAAAAACAGGCGGACTGGATATTGAATTCGGCATTACAGAAAACAACCCGATCTATGTGGATCACGTGGATGTGGAGGGCAACAAGGCCACCAAAACCTATGTGCTCAAGCGCGAAATAACGCAAAAAGAAGGCGAGGTTTTCAGCTCCTCAAAAATAAGACGCAGCCAGGAAAGGATTTTTAACCTGGGTTTTATCGACGATGTGAGCCCCGTGATAAACCCCACCTCCGATCCGGACAAAGTGGACCTGGTTTTTGATGTCACCGAAGGCAAGCCCGGCATGCTTACGGCCGGCGCCGGGATCTCCTCTACGGACGGGCTGGTGGGAACGCTCTCTCTGTCGCACCTGAACCTTTTCGGGCGGGCTTACAAAACCTCCCTGTCATGGAGCTTCGGTAAAAGGGTGAATGATTATACCCTTAGCTGGTCCACCCCCTGGGTGGGAAAACACCCCATGACGCTTGGCGTGGATCTTTACAATACCCGCCGCTATAAGCCTTACCAAACCACGCTTTCCGCCTATACCGAGCAGCGCACCGGCGGCAGGGTGACGCTCGCCCCAAGATTCCAGGACGACAAATACACCCTTACCACTTCCTACACCTATGAAAAGGTGAGGATATCGTCAGTGGAAGCGCAATACGCAGGAGAGCTGCCCGAAGGCACCAGCGTGACTTCCTCAATTTACGTGGAATTCGCGCGCGACACCAGGGATAATGTGTGGGATCCCACCCGCGGCTCGCGCATAGCGCTGGGGCTTGATTTTACCGGCGGACCTTTTGGAGGGGATGAGAACTATTATAAGCCGAGCCTGACTACAACTTATAACCTCAAGCTTTTCTCCATAGAAGATTATCCGTTCGTGCTGGCGGCATCGAACCGCCTGGGTTACATAGCGCATTTCGGCTCCACCCGCAGTGTGCCCGTTACGGAACGTTATTTTATCGGCGGCGCCGACACGATAAGGGGTTACTCGAACAACGGCCAGATCGGCCCGCCCAACGGCGGCAATGTTTACGACATACTGAATATAGAGTTTAAAATCCCGCTCGCGAGGGAGCACAAGCGCACCATAGTGCAATGGGCCTTCTTCTTTGACCTGGGCAATTCCTGGAACCACTTCAACAATGTAAACCTGCACAGCGGCTCAGGCGTGAATACCCTGAAAGCGGGCGCCGGTTTCGGCATCCGTTTCACCACGCCGGCTTTCCCAATAAGGCTTGACTGGGGTTACGGCTTTAACCACAAGCCGGGTGAGCAGCGTTCGGATATTTATTTTACGCTCGGGAATTTGTTCTAGCAATTTAATAAAGCGGGTGGAAATTTATGGACATGCGAACGGGGATGAGAATGAAAGGACGTGCGAATAACCGCGAATTGAGGGAATATCCGGACACATTTGTATTGTTTTTTATTCGCGCGGCCGTTATGATATTCGCATGTGCCGCGCTAACCCTTTTCTCCGCCCCACGCGCGGCGGCGCTTGAACTTTCACTTGAAGAAAACAAGGGAGAATCCGGCACCATAGGTTACGTCGATATAGACCGTGTTTTCAAGGACTTTTCCGGCACCTCAAACGCCAGGGAGGAGTTTTTAACCGAAATAAAAAAGAAAGAAGACGCCCTGAATATTAAAAAACAGGCCATTTTTTCCCTGAAAGCCGACATAGCAAAACTGAAACAGGAACACGCATTCGCCCTTACTTTGCCCGGCCTCATGCGCCAGGCTGAGGAAATATCCGCCGCGGTCGCCAAAGCCGCCGAAAATGCAAGCCCGCAGATTTCAACACAAACGGCTAACGACGCAAATCCTCAGATTGCCACTTCCACCGCCGCCGTACAATCCTCAACACAAACAACTAAAGCCGCGAACCCGCAAATTTCAGTCGCGGACAGCGCCAGTGGCCCGCGACAGGCCAGTGTCACAGTCGCGGACAGCGCCAATGGCCCGCGACAGACCAGTGTCACAACTTCCACCGCCGCCGTACAACTTTCAACACGAACAGTTAAAGCCGCAACCCCACAGATTTCAACAGGGGCGGTTCAGGTAAACATATCAACTGCTGACATCGCCAGTGGCACCGCCCTGGGGCAGATCAATGGACCAACCATCGCGGTAAATGCCATCCTTATTTCCACCGCCTCCTCCACTGCGGACGAGGTGTTCCCGTCGACCGGCCAGCCCGGACTTGCCGGCATTGACATGCCCGGCATCAGTCGCGTGCCGCTGAATTACTTCAAATTTTCCGTTTCGACCTCAGCCGCGGAAATTGATGTCGTTATAACCGCCAAAGAAGCGGAACTCTCAAAAAAAGAAGAAGAACTGCGCCAAGCCCAGCACCGGACCGAGCGGGAACTTTTGGAATATGAAACCCACAAAAGCGAGATAATACTCGGCCGGATTTATCTGGCTCTTAAAGAGCTGGCGGTGAAAGAGGGCGTGAGCGTGGTAGTGGACAAGCGCAATATCCTTTTCGGCCATTCCGCGGTTGACCTGACAGATAAACTTATTAAAAAACTTGAGGAAAGCCCGATATGAAATTAACGGCTGAAGCCGTGGCGAAACTGACCGGCGGCGAGCTGCGCGGCGCAGGCATCAGCGCCGAAATAACGGGCGCCGCCCCGCTTGACAAAGCCGGTCCGAAAGACCTCAGTTTCCTGGCGGACGCCAAATATGCCGAGCTCGCCGGGCGTTCAAACGCCGGCTGCCTGCTGGCAAGCCCGACGGCGGCGGAGACGCTTAAGAATTTTCAGGGAACGTTGATCCTGGTTAATAATCCCAAGCTGGCTTTCAGCCTTGCGCTTGCGGCGCTTGAGAAGGAACTGCGCCCCCTTAAAGCGCGTGTTTGCCACCCTTCCGCCATTATCTCCATAACAGCGCGGCTTGGAAAAGATATTTATATAGGTCCGTTAACCGTAATTGAGGATGGCGCTGTTATCGGCGACAGAGCTTATATTGACGCGCAATGCTTTGTGGGCGCCAAGGCTAAAATAGGCTCTGACGCCCGCCTTTACCCGGGTGTAAAAGTGCTGGACGGCTGTGAAATAGGAGAACGCTCAATATTGCACTCCGGCGCCGTTGCGGGCTCCGACGGCTACGGCTATACGCCCGACGGCGGATTGCATAAAAAAATCCCCCAGATAGGCAGGGTAATTATTGGTTCTGACGTTGAAATAGGCGCCAACACCGCCATAGACCGGGCGGCCCTTGAAGCCACAATAATAGGCGACGGGACAAAAATAGACAACCTGGTGCACATCGCCCATAATGTGCGCGTCGGGAAAAATTGTCTTGTTCTGGCGCAGGCCGGAATAGCCGGCTCCGCCGTTATAGGGGACAACGCCGTCCTCGCCGGCCAGGCCGCTGTTTCAGACCACATAACCATAGGCGACAACACGGTGGTAATGGGCAAAACGGCCGTTATCTCGGATTTGGGCCCCAACCAGATAGTTTTTGGGCATGTCGCAAGACCCCACCTGCAGGCCATGAAAATAGAGGCCCTGCTTTCAAAACTTCCGGAAATGCACGCCGCCATCCGCAAAATAAAAAAACATCTGGGAATTACCGATGTTTCGAAAAACGATCAAAAATAGAATAACCCTTGAAGGAACGGGCCTTCACAAGGGAACCCCGGCACGCGTAACTTTCCTGCCCGCCCCCGGCTCATCAGGCATACGCTTTATAAGCCCCCTTTTTTCCAGCCCCATACCGGCCCTGCTTGAAAATGTAAGCGGCACGGCGCGCGGCACCAATATAGGCGACGGAAAAAACATTCTTTACACTGTTGAGCATTTGCTTTCCGCAGCCGCGGGCCTTGGCGTGGACGATCTGGATATTGAGATCTCCGGCTTGGAACCTCCGGCCATGGACGGCTCGGCCCTGCCATTTGCCAAAGCCCTGCTTGAAGCCGGCATGAGGGACAAGCCCGGTTCGAAGCGCTCATACGCGCGCCTGGCCGCGCCGGTGGAATTTTCAAAAGGCGAAACCAGGTACCGCGCCGAACCCGCGGCTTCCGGCGCTGCCTTCAGGCTGGTTTATGAATACCCGCACCCTCTGGTGGGCAGGCAGGCGGTGGAGTTTTGCCTTTCACCCGAAATATACCTCAAAGAAATAGCCCCGGCGCGCACCTTTGCCTTCAGCCACGAAATAAAAGCCCTGAAAGCGGCGGGCCTCGCTTTAGGCGGCTCGCTTGAAAACGCCGTGTTAATAGACGAAACGGAAATACTCGCTCATAACGGCCTGCGATTCGCCGACGAATTCGCCAGGCACAAACTGCTGGACCTTATCGGCGACCTGGCGCTGACAGGTTTATTTTTTGAAGGCCTTATTATCGAAGCCGAACGTCCCGGACACGCGGGCAATGTCAATTTTGCTAAACTGTTAGTAAATCATAGCGCAAGAGCGCTATGATTGCCATACGCTTTAAGCCATACGCCATAGGCTTGTTAAGGAATTCCTTAAAAGCTTATGGCCTAAAGCATACGGCCTATGGCAAACAATATCTCGTTTAAAGGTTGATATTATGAATGAAATCAAGCCGCCGTCCCGTAAACCTGTCAGGATCATTCTCTGCGAGGAAATTTTAAAACTCATACCGCACCGCTATCCCTTTCTGCTGGTGGACCGGGTAGAGATCACCGAAGAAAACAAAAGCTGCATAGGCGTAAAATGCGTCTCCGCCAACGAACTTTATTTCCACGGCCATTTCCCGCAAAAACCCATAATGCCGGGGGTGCTGATCATTGAGGGCATGGCCCAGACAGGGGCGGCGATGATGATGGGCCTTCCGGAAATCAAGGGCCATTTCGCCTTCCTCGCAGGCATAAGAGCGGCCAAATTTCGCAGGCAGGTGGTGCCCGGAGAAGTGCTTAAATTTTACGTTGAGATACTGCGCTTCAAAGGCAGCGCGGGCAAGGTGCGCGGCCGGGCCTTTGTTGAAGACGAGCTTGCGGCCGAGGCGGAACTGACCTTCGCGGTGGCTTAAGGCTGAAGGCTGAAGTTGAAACGATTATCTTATAAACCCCGTACTTTGGCTCACTTTTGGGAAAAAATACGAGGTAAACTTTAAGCCTTGGTCCTTCAGCCCTCAGCCTTCAGCCTGGATTTTTTACGGAGACATAAAATGCCGACCAAAATACACCCTACGGCTGTTATACATCCCAAAGCCCAGATAGACAAGGATGTGGAAATAGGGCCTTACACCGTAATAGGCGACGACACCCGGATAGGATCGGGCACTTATGTCGGTCCGCACTGCATAATAGAATTCTCCACCATCGGGAAGAACAACCAATTTACCGGCGCCGCCTACGTAGGCATGCCCCCGCAGGACTACTCGTATCACGGCGAGCACACCCGTTTCACCATGGGCGACTCGAACATTATCCGCGAAGGCGTTTCACTGCATCGCGGCTCACACGCCACAAACCTCACCTCAATGGGCTCGGGCTGCATGCTGATGGCCAACTCCCATGTGGGCCACGACTGCCGCCTGGGCGACAATATAATAATGGTAAATTCCGCCGCCGCCGCCGGGCATGTGCACATCGGCGACCGCGCCCTCATCTCGGGTCTTGTCGGCATACACCAGTTCACCCGCATAGGGAAGTTCGCTATGCTCTCAGGCGGCGCCATGGCCAACCAGGACATAATCCCCTACGTTATCGCCCAGGGCGACCGGGCCAAACCCGTGGGCTTGAACCTCGTAGGGATGAGGCGAAACGGCATATCCCGCGAAAGCATAAAATCCATAAAACATGTTTTTAAAACGCTGTTTTTCGGCGGCCTGCTCCTTAAAGACGCCATAGCCCGCCTGCGCGGAGAAAAACTTCCGCCGGAAGCCGCGCTTATACTTGATTTCTGCGAAAGTTCCAAGCGAGGCATAGCCCGCCCGCGCCGGGATTTAAAAGCTCTCTCTGAAACCGCCAATGACTGATGATAAAATAGGCCTGATATCCGGCGGAGGCTCTTTCCCGCTGCTGTTCGCGGCTGAGGCTAAAAAGGCCGGACGGAAGTTATTTATCGTAGGGCTTCAGGGCATTACCCCGAAAGAGATAGAAAAGTACGCCGAGGGAACCGCTTATTTTAAGCTGGGCCAGATAAGCGGACCTATTGAATTCTTTAAAAAACACGGCGTTACAAAAGTTCTGATGGCGGGCTCAGTGCCGCATGTCTCGATCTTCGGGGGGATCATGCCGGACCTGCGCGCCGCAAAACTGCTTTTCAAACTTAAAGATAAAAAAGCGAACGCCCTCCTCGGCGCAGTCGCCGAAGAACTTGCCGCTGACGGCATAGAGCTTGTAAATTCCGCCACTCTGCTGGAACATCTTCTTATGAAGCCGGGCCTGATGGCCGGCAGGAAACTTTCAGGCGACAGCCTTAAATGCGCCGCGTTCGGCTGGAAAGCCGCGAAGACCCTGGCCGCCCTGGATATAGGCCTTACCGTGGTGTTGCGCGACCGTATAGTGCTGGCGGCCGAAGCCCAGGAAGGCACAGACGCCTGCATAAAACGGGCGGGTGAAATTTTCCTCCGCCTGCGCGAGCAGGGGCGTAAAGGCCCGGCCATGATGGTTGTTAAGGTGGCCCGCCCGGACCAGGACATGCGCTTTGACCTGCCGGTTGTGGGCGCGCCCACGCTGCGGAACATGAAAGACGCCGGCGCGGACACGCTGGTGATCGAAGCCGGAAAAACGCTGATACTCGGCTTGGAAGACTTTCTGGCCGCCGCCAAAGAGACCGGGGTAACCGTTTTTGGCGCCGAAAACGAACAGTCGTTTGGGGAAGCAAATAGCAAATAGTAAGAAAGCAAATAGTGCGATTAAGGAAATTTTTTATTCACTATTCGCTATTCGCTTTCTTACTATTCGCTCCCTATTATGAACGAGCTTCTTTACAAACGCTCACCCGCACACACCCTGCTTTCCTGGCTTGCCTGGCTTTACATACAACTGATAGGCCTTACCTCCAAAATTTCAATAAAAGGCATAAAAAACCACCCCGGCACGGCAATTTATGCCCTCTGGCACCGCCAAGAAGTATTGATGATTTACCTGCACAGGAACCGCAGTATCTGCGGCTTGGTCAGTAAGAGCAAAGACGGAGAATATATGGCCCGCATACTGAAGCGCTTCGGCTTTACTTTTGTCCGCGGGTCCACCACTTCGGGCGGTTTTATGTCGCTGCGCGGCCTGATAAAAGCCGCGCGCGGCGGCTACTCAATAGCCATCACGCCCGACGGCCCCCGCGGGCCCGTCTTCAAGGTGCAGCCCGGCGTGGTATATCTGGCGCAGAAAGCAGGCGCGCCGCTGATACCGGTCGCGTGCGCCCTTTCAAAAAAGAAAATTCTCCCCAGTTGGGACCACTACCAGTTCCCCCTCCCCTTCGGCCGCATCCAGGCCGTTTACGGCGCGCCGTTTGCCGTGGCGGAAACCGACGATGTAGCAGCTAAAGCCGCGGAACTTGAAAACATCCTGAATACGCTCACCGCCGAAGCCGAAGAGCTCCTGGCCAACGAATGCAGGCTGAAGGCTTAGGGCTGTGACACTGGCCTGTCGCTGGCCTATGGTGTTGTCAGCGACTGAAGGCTGAAGTTAAGAAAATTATCTTATAACCTCTAGCTCGATCCTTCAATTGAAGGATTCGGGCTAGTAAATTATTGAATATTAAACGCGGCAAACATATCAATGGAGCGGGTGACGGGGGTGTGGGTGAAAAAAACCCTCCGGAGGCCGAGACTTGCGCAAGCGGCGAGACCGAGGAAGGGAAGGGCGGGCACGGTGTGCCCCGACCCTGGTTTTTGGAACCCACTCCCCCGGCGGGACCCGCGAACTCGTTAAAAAATTCCCCTATAAACCTAAATCTTTTTAGTCCTCAGGCTTCCCCTTTTTTTGCAGCTGCTGTTCGATCAGATCCCCGAATGAACCCATAAGCTGAGGTTCCGATAGATCCCGCTGCTGGTACTGCTTCAAAGTGGCCGCTGTTTCTTCTTCCTCGCGGCTGACATCGGCGGGAATAAGCGAAATCTTCTTGTTTTCCCGGTCCACCGACTCCACGCGCACCTCAATGGACTGGCCCGCCTTCAATACCTCGTCCGGATGCTGTATCCGCCTCTCGCCGCCCAGGCGGGAGATATGTATAAGTCCGTCCACGCCTTCGCCCAGCGTGACGAAAGCGCCGAACGGGACAAGCCGGGATACAATACCTGTGTGATATGAACCGGGGATCCAGTTTTGCGCGGCCATATCCCAGGGGTCCGGCAGCGTATCTTTAAGACTGAAGGAAATTTTTTCGTTCTCCCAATCCAGGCTTTTGATTATCACCTCCACCTTCTGACCGACTGAGAGGATGTCGCTCACGTTTTCAGTCCGGTTCCAGGCTATTTCCGAAACCGGCAGCAGGCCTTCCACGCCTCCTATGTCGACAAAGGCGCCGAATTTCTGCAGGGAGGTCACGGTCCCTTTTATTCTCGCGCCCTCTTTCAGCGTTTCTTTAAGAACCGCTGTTCTTTCCTGTCTCTCACGCCCCAGGATGCCTTTGCGGGAAAGGACGATATTCCTCTCGCCGCACTCTATTATTTCAAACATCAGGACCTTTCCCAGATAACTTTCCTTGTTCTCCTCCCGCCGCAGCCCCATCTGCGAGAACGGGCAGAAAGCGCGCGTTTCCCCGCTGATGCTGATTTCAAAGCCGCCCCTCATTTCTTTGGCTACCGTTCCCTCAACGGGAACGCCGTTCTTCCAGGCGTCTTCAAGCTGGGCGCGGGCAGCCGGGCCCGACCCTATTTTCGTGGTGAAGCGCATTTCGCCGTTCTCCGAAAACATGAAGTAAGCACGGACCTTGTCGCCTTCTTTTACGGTCAGATTGCCGTTTTCGTCCTGCAATTCTTTCCTGTCCAGATACCCCTCGCCCTTCCCGCCCACTTGAAGGAGCGCCCATTCCGCGGTTATTTTTACTATGGGGGCCTCTATCTTCTGTCCCGGTTCCAGCCGGTCCGTTTCCATAGAGTTATTATTAAACATTTCGGCAAAATTTTCTTCTTTTTCCACCCCATCAGACAGGTTATTGTTATTCATATTATCCTCATTTCAGCGGCATAGGTAAAAGACACACTGGTATTTTACATAATAACGAAACATAACCCGCTCCCGTCCCACGGCAGGGCCGGTTTATTTTATATGGAATCACAGGGAAACATTCAGATACTTATAGAAGCGGCGCACGATAGGGTGGAGGCCTGCCGCCGGAGTTTGCCCGCAGCGGCAAGGGTACTTTTCTATTGCACACCGCGGCTTTTAGTGCTAAATTATATTAATCCGCAGGAAACCGTGCAATGAAAATGAACAGGATATTTAGACACCGAAAAGGCCAGAATACGGTGGAATATCTGCTGATGCTGGCCGTTATAACAGGGGTGGTGTTGATCACCGGCACGGCTCTCAGAAGATACATACCCCAGCTATTTGCGCAATTACAGACCCTTATAAGCGGCGCGGCCCAAACTCTCAGTTCTCCCACGGACAACGGCAAATAAGGGCTCGCGGCGTTGACTTTCCCCTGAAAATTGACCCCTCATAAGCGCGCTGAAACTCCCGGTCCCCGCGAACCGATCCCGCCGGCATTTTCCAGCCCCGGCAACTTTAAGGTTATTAAAGTTTTATACAATAGTTTTATGCGTGTTAATTTTGCCGGTAAATGTTTTTTTGCCGGCTTATTGCTTATCTCCCGCGTCCCGGCTGTTTTCGGGGCGGAGTTGTGCGAGGGACTTCCCGGGGGCCAGTCCCTCGCCTGCGCGGACGGCGACTCCTGCGAGTCCTTCTCCGGAGGGTGGAGGTGCCGTCCGTGGAACGACGCCCGCAAAGCTTATAAGCCTAAAATAATAGATGCGAAAGGAGCCGCCCCCCGGGAAATGCCGGGGAATCGCGGCGGCGCCTGCAAAGGCGGGATGTCGCTCTTCAAGCCCGCGCTTTCTTCCGCCATGAACGTTCAGGGCCCGGACGCGAAGATACATTACTATACCAAAGCGCTCGCCCTTTGGTCGCCCTGCGACGGCCCTGAAACCAAAGCCAACGCCTACACAGGCCGCGGCTCGGCCTACTATCTAAAGGGGGAATACGACAGGGCCGTTGAGGATTACAGCGCGGCCATCGAGCTGAATCCCCGCGACGCCGCGCCGTACAACAACCGAGGGGACGTTTTCTACATGCAGAAGCAGTACAGGAGAGCTATAGCGGATTTTGACGCGGCCCTCAGAGTGCAGCCGGATTTTAACGACGCGCGCAAGACCCGCGACTCCGCGTATCAAAAACTTGAAGAGGAAAAGAAGGGCCGCCTGCAACGCGGCAGGCCGGGGTGGCTGGGCCGGCTGCAAAATATCAGCGGAAAGCCATTCAACGCGCCGGCCAGGCGTCCTTCCAACCTGCCGCCCCGGATACAGCCGGATGTCACACCCGTCAGCCTCCGGAACACGGCCGTTGCCGGTCAGACCGCAACAGCGGACACGCAAAATGCGCAAAGCTTCTCCAGCTGGTCCAAACCCTCCCAAAGCCTCACCTCCCCGGAGACGCCAGTCGACCGGGCTGAAACCGGCCGTTCGAAAGCCGGCAAACCAGCCGAAAATGACTGGATACTTTATTGTGTTGCGGGATTTTTTCTGCCGGCGGCTATATTCCTCTGCGTCACATACCTGACTTTCAAGGACGATCACGCCAGGATACGGAAAGAGCTGCAGCCCCTGGCGACAGAAATGAACGTGGACATACACTGGATGTTCTTCGGCTTTTTCATGCCTCCGGAAAGCGAGTTCCACGGCAAGCTTTTGATAAGTCTGGCCATATACTCGGCGCTGGGTTCACTGGCCGCCGGTTTTATTTTCTTCAACTTCCCCCTGGATAACGTGATAAAAATACTGGCCGGGCTGCTGATCTCGGGCACCGTCTCCTGTGTAAGTGTTTTAGCCTCTTATTCCATGAAGGCCGAATCGGTCCGCAGGGACGATAATTCAGGGGAAGTTCAAGCCGGCCAATTTCCCCCAAGTTTCCACCCGGACAAAAGGCCCTTCCCCGGGGAAACGCGCAATTTAGCCGGGCCCGCAGCCAAGCCGGAACCTGTAAAAAGCGCGGAGCCGGACGCCACTTCTTACCGCTCCGTGCAGATCAGCAACCTCATGGAGGCCGGAAACTATAAGGAAGCGCTTGAAACTCTTTCCCGGAAAACCACGTTTAAGATAGATGATGCGGACAGGGCCAGGCTCTTCGAAATATATATACGCCTCGGGGATTTCTCCAGGGCAGGCAACATCTTTGAGTCGCTCAAAGGGAACAGGCTGCTTACGGAGAACATCCAGCATTATGAAAACCTGGCCGTCCTTTGTCATGAGCACGGAGAAACCCGCTTGGCCCGTATAATTCACCGCGGCCTGTTCGAAGCCCTGAAAGCGTCCGTTAAAGCGGACGAGAACGCCTCCCTGTATTATAATCTGGCGGCATTTTGCGAGCAGAAGGAAGACGCGGAACTCGCGCGCGATATTTTCCGCTGCATGCTGGACGCCGGCTTAGGCGGCTATAAGGACGTTTCCGCGCGTTACGGAGACCTGAAGGCCAGACTTCTGGTTACCGTCGCGCAGCCCGCGCAGAACAGCGCGGCCGCAGGACAGCAATTTACCCGCTCCGGCGTTTCGCTTTTCGGCAAGGTGCTTGACAGAAAATACGAGATAAAAGGCGAACTCGGAGAGGGCGGCATGGCCACGGTCTATGAAGGCTGGGACAGGCAGATGGCCCGGAAAGTGGCCATCAAAAAAATGCATTCCTGGCTCAAAAAATATCCCGAGGAACACGGGAGGTTCGTGCAGGAAGCCAAGATAGTCAGCCGGCTACAGCACCCGAACATCGTGGGCGTGCAGGCGATAGTGGAACAGGAAGACGAAATATACCTGATATTCGACTATGTGGACGGCAAAACCCTGTCCGACCTGCTGAAAGAAAAAGGGCGTTTGCCGCTCCAGGAATGTAAAGATATTTTTAAAGGCGTGTGCGGAGCGGTCCACTACGCCCACATGAGCAACGTCATCCACAGGGACCTGAAGCTTGCCAACATCATGCTGGACAAGAACGGCAACGCCAAGGTGATGGATTTCGGGCTGGCGAGCGAACTGCGTGAAAGCCTCACGAGAGTGACCCACCAGACCACGTCCGGAACGCCCGCCTATATGGCGCCCGAACAATATATGGGGATAGTCAAGCGGGAATCCGACATTTACGCCATGGGCGTATGCCTTTACGAGATGCTGACGGGGAAGCTCCCTTTCACCGTAGGGGATATACAGAAGCAGAAGAACGAAAAGGAGTTCCGCGAGGTCAGCGGGATGCTGCCCTGGCTGCCGAGCGGAATTGACGAGCTTATAACCCGGGCGATGGAGCCGGAACCGTCGCAGAGGTTCGCCGACCCGATGGATTTCTTCGACGCCCTTAACGATCTGTAGGCCCATAGCCGCCTTGAGGGCGCGAATGGCTGTATCGGCAGGGCGGGGATTTATAAAAAATTAAATACTTCGTGCGCCGGGTGACGCCGGGATTTAAAAAACAGCCTCCTCATACCTCACATATCACCCGCACATTTAGTAGAATTATAATATAAGACCGGCCTCATGCCGGCAGCGGTTTATTTTGATTTAGAGGACACCATGGCTGAAAAAGAAAAGAAAATGCGTTTCGGCGTGACCGGCGCCGGAAAACTCGGCGGCTTCCATACGCGCACCCTGTCCAAAATGCCCGAAGTTGAACTTGTGGGTGTTTCCGACCCGAACCTTATGCGCGCGCAGACGCTGGCCTGGCGCTATAATTGTGTGGCTTACAAAAGCTATCTTGACATGCTCACACAGGTGGACGCCCTGGTTGTAGCCGCCCCCACGGAATATCACGCGGAAATAGGCGTTAAAGCCCTGGAAGCCGGCATCCATGTGCTGATCGAAAAACCCCTGGCCGATTCTGAAGAAGGCGCCCGCCGCCTGCTGGCCCTTGCCGAAAAAAACAATGTGGTCCTGCAGGTGGGCCATTCAGAGCGCTTTAATTCCGCCGTGGTTGAAACGCTGAAGCATGTAAAAAACCCCCGCTATGTCACCATAGAGCGCCTCGGCCCGTACGACCCGCGCGTGGCGGCTACGGGCGTGACGCTGGACCTGATGATACACGATCTGGACATCATCCTTACCATGATAGATTCCGAAGTGGCTTCCTTTGAAGCTATAGGCGCAAGCATACTTTCCAATCACGAGGACATCTCCAATGTCCGCATTAAATTCAAAAACGGCTGCGTGGCCGACATCACCGCCAGCCGCGTCAGCATGGAGAACTCCCGCCGCATGCGCATCTACCAGCAGGACGCCTATCTCTCGGTGGACTATGTGAGCGCCCGCCTTAAGATCTACCACAAGAAAACTCCGGTGGTAAAATCCCTGAAAGACATAGAGATACTGTTCCCAAAACTGGAAAAAAAAGAGCCCATAAAAGAAGAGCTTTATCACTTTATTGATTGCATAAAAACCTCCAAGACCCCGGCCCCCAGCGGAGAAAAAGGTCTTAAAGCCATGCGCCTGGCGCTTAGCATAACCGAAGCCATGAGGCGCTTTGAGGTTTCCGGCTCGCCGACGAATGAGCCCGGCCAGTCCCTGGCCCGCTCCATTTCCGATATCGGCCATGCCGCCGGCATGGTGGTTGAAGAAGGCCTGAAAAACGCCGGGATAGATAAGTCGTAAGACGGCAGCGGCTAGCGTATAGAGGCTAGGGGATAAGGTAGGTATAAGGAACTCCTTCCCCAACCCCTAATCGCCAGCCCCTGGCCCCTGATTTTATATGTCCAAAATCGCTCCCACAACAAAAAACATTCTTATAGTCGCCGGCGACCCGTCGGGAGATCTGCACGCCTCGAACCTGATCAGGGCGCTGAAAGAGAAAGACCCTGATCTTTCGGTCACCTCCATAGGCGGAGTGCGCATGCAGGAGGTGTCCTCCCATTTTATTTACAACCTGGTTTCTGTGGGAGCCGTGGGCTTTTCGGAACCCTTCAAGCATTTTTTCCTCTGGTTGAAACTGCTGAAGCTGGTGCGCCGCTATCTTGAGGAAAAACGTCCCGCCTGCGTTATAGCCGTTGACTTTTATGGCTTCAACCACCAGATGCTGGGGCTTGCGGCTCACCGCCATATTCCCGCTTTTTATTATATCAGCCCGCAAGTGTGGGCTTCGCGCCTGAGCCGGGCAGCCAAGCTCGCGAAACTCACGAAAGAGCTTTTTGTCATCTTTCCTTTTGAAGAAACCATCTACAAAAAGGCCGGGGGCAACGCCACTTTTGTGGGGCATCCGCTTTTAGACCTGCTGCCCGAGCCGGTGGAGAAAACTTTCCCGCCGCCGGACAATGCCTGGCAGATAGGCATATTGCCCGGCTCAAGAAAGACCGAAATTTCGCGCCATCTGCCTATTTTCCTGAACGCGTTCTACAAAATAAAGGCCAGCTGTCCGAACGCCAAAGCGAAAGTGTTTGCCGTGCCGGAATTTCCGGACGAAAACCTGGTGCCTTTCCTGGAACGGGCGGAAAAATACTGGTCAAAGGATATTGAAATAGTGCGCGAATACGGCTACAAAGAACGCGCCGCCCTGGACTTCGCTTTCACCTGCTCAGGCACGGCAACCCTTGAAAACGCCCTGCTTGGCGTGCCTATGGTGGTGGCCTACAAAGTGCCCCGTCTCACGTATGAAGTGGCGCGCAAAGTGATCAAGGTCCCCTACATTTCGCTCGTAAACATCCTGCTTAAAAAACCGGCGGTAAAAGAACTTATCCAGGAAAAGGCCACAGTTGAATTTCTGGCCAGGGAAGCCTTCGCCCTGTTCAATAATCCCCCTAAAATGGCGGCCATGCGGGCGGAATTCTCCGCCTTAAGGGCCATGCTCGGAACGCCTGGCGCAGCTACGCGGGCGGCGGAAAAAATACTTTCTTACCTGAATTAGGGACACAGGAACAGGATTCAAGATTTAAGATTCCAGATTTAAGATTTAAAATTTATGATTCAAAATTTAAGATTTAAAACTCCCCCTCTGGTCTTCAATCTGAAATCTTGAATCTTCAATCTACGCTTTGATATGTCCGATAAAAAACCCACGGCCCATGCGCAAGACCGCAAAAAAAAGAACTCTTACCTGGCTAAGGCCCTTTTCGAATACATAAAACCCTATAAGAAGCAATTTGTGCATGCGGCGCTTTCCATGATAATGCTTGCCGCGCTGCGCGGCGGGGTGGTTTATCTCATGGGCCCCGTAATACAGGGCGTGTTCATGGAGAAGAACCTGCGCATGCTGCGCCTGGTGCTTATAGGCCTGCCCATACTGTTCGCGCTGCGCATGACGACCGAATACATCAACGGCTACCTGATGAGCTGGATCGGCCAGAAAGCGGTCCAGCAGATCCGCGACGACCTTTTTACCCACATTCACCGCCTGTCCATAGAATTTTACTGGCGCAAGCGCTCTTCGGACGTGATGAGCCGGGTAATAAACGACCTGAACAATGTGCAGTCCACCGTGCAGTTCGTGCCGCTTTACCTTATCCGCGACACATTTACCGTGTCGGCGCTGATATTCGTTCTTTTCTACGTGAACTGGCGCTTCGCGCTTATCTCGCTTATCATCATACCTATCACCTCCTCCACGATGAAAATACTGGGCAGAAAAATGCGCAAGTCCAGCATGGAATCCCAGGTGATAGTGAGCGAGATCTCCCACCGTTTCCAGGAAAGCCTGCAGGGCATGACCGTGGTAAAGGCCTTTAACTACGAAGAAGAAGCCATAGCCAAATTCCGTTCCTCAAACAACGAATACTTCGGAAAAACCATGCGTTATCTGCGCGCCGCCGCCATGACCGGCCCGCTTATGGAATTTATAGGCAGCATCATCCTGGTAGTTATGATCTACCTGGGAGGGCACGCCATTTTTGAAGGCACCATGACCACGGCCGCTTTCTTTTCATTTATCGCGGCTTTCTTTACCGCCTACATGCCTCTTAAGAACATAGCGAACCTAAACTCAAACCTGCAATTGGGCCTTGCTTCCTGGGAACGCATTTTACAGATCCTGGATGAAAAACCGACCGTGACCATAGTAAATAACCCGAAGCCCCTGGGCACAGTGCAGGGCCGCGTGGAATTTGACAGCCTGGGCTACAAGTATCCCTCCCGCGACACGCAGGTGCTTAAAAACCTCAGTTTTACGATTGAGCCGGGGCAGGTGGCCGCCTTCGTGGGGCCGTCGGGCTCCGGAAAAACCACCATTATACACCTGCTGCTCAGGTTTTTTGACCCTGTCTCCGGCCGGGTTTTAATAGACGGGCGGGAGTTGCGCGAGATAGACACCAAAGAGCTGAAAGACCACATGGGCCTGGTGACGCAGGACACCATACTCTTTGACGACACCGTTTTTAAAAACATCACCATAGGCAAGCCGGGCGCCTCAATGGATGAGGTTATTGAAGCCGCCACGGCGGCCGACGTACACGGCTTCATAAAGGACATGCCGCAAGGGTACGATACCCGCCTGGGTGAGCGGGGCGTGAAGCTTTCCGGCGGACAGCGCCAGCGCCTTGCCATAGCGAGGGCCATAATAAAAAAACCCGAGATCCTGCTTTTGGACGAGGCCACATCAAACCTGGACACGGCAAGCGAGCAGGTGGTGCAGGCGGCCATAGAGCGTATTTTGAAAGGGCGCACGGTGGTAATGGTGGCGCACCGCCTGTCCACCGTCAGGAACGCGGATAAAATTTTTGTGTTAAAGCATGGTGAGCTGGCCGAATCAGGCAGCCATGAAGAGCTGCTGGCTAAAAACGGGGTTTACAAAACGCTGTACGAGGCGCAGAATTAATTTTGGAACGGCTCAAGTAGCCAGAAGTCAGAATACAGTAGTCAGAATGAAAACACCGGCAACGGGAACGGTTCCACTATTCTGAATTCTGAACTACTGAATTCTGTCTACTAATGCTGTAACGATAATTTTTATGATCTATCTTTTCAGCCTTATTGCCGTGGCCTTCACAATGCTTGGCGCGGGACTGACCGCCAGATTCGGCTCCGTGAACAAACGCCTGCTTTCGCGCACGCTGGCTTTTTCAGCGGGGGTGCTGCTGTCGGCGGCTTTCCTTGACATTTTCCCCGAAGCGTGGCGACTGAACCCCGGAGCCGCGGCCTACGGCTGCCTGATGGCGCTGCTCTCCCTTTTCTCGCTTGAAAATTTCACGGTAATCAATTCCGCCGGCGAATATATGGAAAACTGCGAAGTGCACGAACACGCGCTTGGCACTTTCGCGCTGGCCGCCATGACGGTGCACTCGGTGCTTGACGGTTTCAACATCGCCGTAGGTTTCAAAGCGGGTTCGCTTGCCGGCTTTAACATTTCGCTTGGCGTTATCCTGCACAAGCTCGCCGACGGCATAGCCCTGATCTCGCTCCTGCTTCATTCAGGCCGCACCGTCAAGCGGGCCGTGTATTTAAGCCTGCTGCTGGCGCTCGCCACGCCCCTTGGGGCGCTGATAGTGGAACCTTTTTTTCTGAGCGTAAACCCATGGACCGAATCCCTTTTGCTCGGAATCAGCGGGGGCTCTTTTCTTTATATAGCCATGGCCGATATTTTACCGGGGCTGCATAAAACCTACGACCGTCTTACGCCGGTTTTTTACGCCCTCGGCTACGGCGCGGTGCTCGCCATAACCGCTCTGGGGTAGGGAATAGGGGCGAGGGGCTAGCGGTTGGGGGAGGAATAAGAAACTCCTTCCCTCACCCCTGACCGCTGCCCCCTCTACGCTGATTTTATACTATGGAAATGGAAGACTTGCTTAAAAAATTCAAGGAATATTCCACGCAGGACACAACTCTGCTTGAGCTCGCCTGGAATTTTTCAAAAGACGCCCATGCCCAGCAGAAACGGGCCTCGGGCGACCTGTTCTTTACGCATTGCCAGGCCGTGGCGGAAATACTTGCGGGATTCCGGATGGACCAGGAAACGGTGGCGGCCGGCCTTATGCACGATGTGCTGGAAGACACAACGATAACGCCCGAAGCCATAAAAAAAGACTTCGGCCAGGAAGTCTGCGACCTGGTGCAGGGCGTCACAAAGATAGAAACGCTTAAATTCTCCTCGCGCGACGTGGCGCAGGCCGAAAACTGGCGGCGCATGCTGCTGGCCACGGCCAAGGATATACGCGTTATCGTAATAAAGCTGGCCGACCGCCTGCACAATATGCGCACGCTCAATTTTCTCCCGCGCGAAAAACAGCTTGAAATAGGCTACGAAACCCTTTCTCTTTACGCGCCTCTCGCCCAGCGCCTGGGGATGTTCCAGATAAAATCCGAGCTGGAAGACCTGTCTTTCAAATATATGCACCCCGACGAATTCAGTAGCCTCTCGGCCAAGGTGCAGCTGCGTTTCGCCAAGCGCGAGAAACTGCTTGAGAATTTCAAAGCGGAGCTGGAAGCGCACCTGGCCCCGACACAGGTCCCCTACCGCATACTTGCCAGAGCCAAAAACCTTTATTCCATATACCGCAAGATGGAAAAGCAGGAGACGTCCTTTGAGAACATTCAGGACGCTCTTGGCGTGCGCCTTATCACCGACACGGTTATAAACTGCTACGCCCTTCTGGGCGTGGTTCATTCGGTGTTCAAGCCGCTCGCCGGCTCATTTACGGATTATATCGCGGTGCCGAAGATGAACTTTTATCGCAGCCTGCACACCACCGTGATGGCTTCATCGGGCGAGCTGGTGGAAATACAGATCCGCACCGATGAGATGCACCACACTTCGGAATACGGCATAGCCGCGCACTGGCGCTATAAGATGGGCGAGGGCGGCAAGGACGCGCACTTAAATGAGAAACTCAACTGGCTGCGCCAGTGGATGGAGTGGCTGCAGGACCTTTCAAGCCCCAGGGAATTTATTGAAAGCTTTAAAACCGACCTTGAGCTGGACCAGATCTTTATCTTTACCCCGAAGGGCGAGGTCAAGTCGCTTCCCATGCACGCCACCCCCATTGATTTCGCCTACATAATACACTCCGAAGTGGGCAACACCTGCGTGGGCGCCAAGGTGAACAATAAAATGGCAAGACTCGACCACGAACTGAAAAGCGGCGACATCTGCGAGATACTCACCCGCAGGAACTCCGCGCCGAAAAAGGATTGGCTGGGTATTGTTAAAACCGCCGGCGCCCGCTCCCACATCCGCAAGTACCTGCGGGAACACGGCCAGGCCTTGGAGTAGAGGATGCATAGACGCGCAGCAATTTAGATGCGTAGCAAGAGCGATTTCTGTCGCCAGTTTATCCGCATTTCCACACATCTATGCCTCTATGCATCTGCGCATCTTCTTTATGAACTTCACGGAATTTTCGGAAATCACACCGGCCAAGGTTGACGCTCTGAAGGCGCGTATCGCCCGCCTGCAGATAAACCTGGATCTGGTGGAGGAAAATTTTATCCGCGGCTCCGGCCATGGCGGTCAGAAGATAAACAAAACCTCGAATACCGTGCAGCTAAAATACCCGCCGCTGGGGCTTATCGTGCGCTGCCAGCGCGAACGCCGGCGTTCGCTGAACCGCTTTATAGCTCTCAGGGAACTGGTGGATGAAATTGAAATAAAGGTTTCCCCCTCCACTTCCGGACGCCTGAAAGAATTCAAAAAACTCCGCAAGCGAAAAACCGACAAAATCCGAAAACAGCGCCTGAAGAATAGTGATTAATAAAAAAGCTCCTGCTGCCTTTTCCCCAAAAAGCGGCGGTGTTTTTATCAATTTTTCGGAGTCCCCTCTCCGGCCCGGCTTTTTTTTACCCCTTGCGCGCATCAGTTTTAGGCCTTATACTATTAAAATGCGCGCACTTTTAACGCTTATGTTCCTTTCAGCCGCCTTAACTGCGGGCGCGGCGGAGGATCAACGCGGGGAACTCTCCAAGCTCCTCGATGAGGGGCGTTTTCCCGCGCTGGCCGCCTTTCTGGACGCCAATGGCGGGCGCTGGGGCGGCCCGGCCGCGGCTTTCGCCGAGGAGCTGCCCGAAACCCCGTCCGCGCGCGAATCCGAAGTAAGGGATCTGGACCATCTGCTGCGCGGCGGCAAGTTGGATAAACAGGGAGAAAATATACGCCGCGAAGTGGCGAAACTGCCCGGCAATCAGTGGCATTTCGTCATACGGCTTGAGCGGGAGCGCCGCGCGCTTTATGAGAGGCTGGGCTGGGGGCCCGGCGGTAACATAATTCAGAATGTGGGGCTTCCCGTAGAGCCGCGCCTCTGCTCCGACCGCAGTGCTAAACTTACGGCAACCATGGCCCCGCTGGAGAATGACGGCCGCTTCCCCGGCTGGCACACCGAGGAGATAACAGCCAATATGATCTCCGTGTCGGACCGGCGCGGCATCCGCGACGACCTCTACGGAGGAGTGCACTGGGCGCCTTGCTTCGTCTATGACGACGGACACACCCGCGCCGAAATAGTGGCTGACGCCTGGGCCAACACGCTGGCGCCGGCGTATACCTGGTGGTATAACTTTGACAAGGGCACGCACGATTACCTTTACAAGGCCGGCGGCAGGGACTGGTGCGGGGAAAGGATACTTAATGACGCGGTGCAGGCCCAGATCAAGGCCAGGCGCGACGCCGAGAAAAGCGCGGCCCCGGCTGTGCCGCCCAAAAGCGGCACTCTGGACAATTTACAGGATTCCGCTCCTTTTTGACCCGGTTTTTACCGCAGCAAGGCCGCCGCCCGGCGGCCTTTTTATTTACCCCCGATAATACGAATTCAACCGGCAGATATGGGTATTATGTCCCCGATTTCTTAAGCGGATAAACACGTAAAGAAACGCAGGCAGCGGCGAAAGACAATAAAAAAGGCCCCGTTACCGGGGCCTTTTTTAACTTACGGCGCCTTTAGAACCTGCACGCCAGGGTGGCTTTTACGTCGGTGAACTCGTTCTGCTTAACGACCTTATTATCCCCCGTCATTTTGCGGGCGGAAACATCCAGAGACAGCTTCTTCCCTTTCAGCCCGACTCCGGCGGCCATCGCGTTGTAAAAGGTTTCCGCCTTGGTAATATCGTCCTGGAAGTCCATCCTCTTAAACGAGCCCCGCACGCCGAACCAGGGGAGCAGCCATACCTCGGTCCCGCCGGCGAAAGTGACCAAAGTAGTATGCTCGTGCGAGGCAAAAATATTATTGTTATAAAAGTCGGAGTCTATTTTCAGATCCTGCGCTTCTACTCCCAGCAGGAAACGGCCGCCAAAAAAGTGGAAGGCGGCGGCGGAGGATTTAAGCCTGTTTTCTGTTTGATTTCTCTCACTGAAATTTCCCTGCTTATACTCAGGGGTCATCATAAGCTTTTCATAATCAAAAGCAAGAGTAAGGGGAACAGCCTCGAACTTCCATTCGGCCCGCATGCCGAACTCCGTGTTATCGCCGGCGAAATCGGCTTTATATCCAAAGCTATTATAGTCGCCGGATAGTTTTGCCACGGAAGCCCGAAGAGCGGCTTTAAGGCCTTTGAACGGTTTTATCATCGCCTGGGCACCCAGTTGCGGCCCGCTGCGCTTTATGTCGAAATCGCTTCCGGAAATCTTCACACCCCTGTCCACATAATCCGCCGTGGTTCCAAGTTCAAAAATGCCGGCGCGCAAAGCCAGCGCGGCGCCGGCCGACTGATTCGGCAGTTCCAGCTTGCTGTCGGGGTCTTTGCCTTCGTTCATATTTCCATGCAGGCCCAGCCGAACACCTTCTCCCCCTAAGGAAAACCCGGCTCCCGCGGCGGTCTTTTCATACTCATCTTTACTGGAACTCCCGGAATACCTGGCCTTCTGCCGCAGATACGAACCCTCCGCCTCGAACGTTCCGAAACGGCCGTAAACTCCGGCGTCATTCCCGGAATATTCCTGGTCCTTGGCAGAGCCGCTGTAGGTGGTGCCTTTAAGAACGCCGCCCCCCGCTTTGAGCATGGAAGAGCCTGACCGTATATCCGCGCGGTTGTCGCCCCAATTTTCAAGCGTCAACTGGTCGCTCTCGTCATTCACCGCCAGTCCCATTTGCAGGGCTTCAACCCTGGCGCTGCGGAAGCGCTCGGTCCGGTCGCGGTAAGGCCTGACCATATACTGAAAATAATCGCTCCTTAACAGGGGATTCCCCACGTATTCCATCTCATCTATCTGGAACATGGGGATCCACATCGCGCGAACGTCAACGGCCCCGAAACACAGCGTCAACAAAAGCAATCTGACTATATTTCGCATTACATTCTCCTTAAATCTGTCTGAAGTTGGGAAAGCAATTATACTACTTTATTTCATTTATAAAACCTGACTGCTTCTTTTTGGAAGGAGAGCAGATCTCCGGTAAAGGCCGCCTCCGCCTTTTTGCCGGCCACCTCGCGGTAATCGGCGTCGAAAACCTTCACCCCTCCAAGCCTGTAGGCCTCAAGCGCCATCGTCAGGGTGCCTGTTTTTTTCACAATGGCCGCCGTGTCCCAGGAAAAAGCGGCCAGGAAGTCCCTGGCTTCCGGCTTGAACAGATCGGTTCCGCTGCTGTAATCGGAGGGCGGATTTTTAGCGCCTAAAAGCTTCAACACGCCGGGGGCCACGTCAAAATGGCTGGAAAAGTCCTCATAGGAGCGGGGCTTAAGCCCCGGCCAATAAAACACCAGCGGAACCTTTATCTCCTCCGGCGGATAGCCGTGATTATGGCCGTAGAGGCCGTGTTCAAAAAACGGCTCGCCATGGTCGCCGGTAACTATAACCGCCGTGTTTTTCAGGCCGCCGCCCGCGGAGAGCGCGTTTATTATCTTCATCGCCAGGCTGCTGTCGTAGTAAATTGAATTCTTGTATTTATTGAAGATCGGCAGAACCTTTTTTTTCTCCACGGTAAGATAGCTGAACGAAGAAGCCGCCGGCTTGAAACGCTCATACTCCGGAGGATATTCATAAGTGCCGTGCGAAGCGTCGTAAAAGATGAAAGCGAAATACGGTTTCTTCTTGTCCCTGTTCCTTGCGAATTCAATAAATTTTCCGGTTATTTCGGCGTCTTTATCCGACTTCCCTTCGGCCGCGGGCTCATCATAAACTTTGGAGTGCGGGATATCCACAAAGCAGGTCCTGTCAAATTCCGGAAAGCTCAGCTTGACGCCGGCGTAAAGCCTGAAATCGTAGCCAAGTTCCTCCAGCGCCTGGATCATGACGGGCGGCTTTCTTTCGGCCACGAACTGGAACCAGTAGCTGCCGTAAAGCCCGTAAATCAGCGAAAAGATGCCGAACCGGGTGCAATTCCCGCCGCTGTAATGGTTTTTAAAGACCACGGCCTTTTTTGAGAACGCCCACAACTCCGGCGTTACCTCCGGGTTCATCATATCGCCGCGGAAGGAATCGATCACGATATACACGATATTCGGCTTGTCTGCCGGGGCGAATTCAAGCGGTTTTTTCGGGTAATCAAGCCTTGAAGACTTCACATCCAGTTTAAAACTCACCGGCTTATCCAGGCGTGTATGGAAATGCTTCTGTATGAACGTCCGTGCGGTAAACGGCTGGTAAAGCGGGAATAATTTGGCGTTCCTGGTTATGTTCACAATGTCATAGGCCGAGCCCCAGGCGAACAGAAGTTTATCAAGCAGCAGGAAAAATAACAGAACGCCAAGTACTGATGCCAGCCGCTTTTTAATAAATCCGGGGCCGGCGAGGTCTTTTCGCGCCGCTTTTCCCGAAAGCCTGTAAAACCACGCCTCAAGCGCTATCAGGCCGAGAAGTATGGCAAAAAACAGCGCCTTCATCCAGAAGCCCTGGTCAAGGGAATTCAGCCCGCCCGGGGTGAGAATAAGGTTCAGCACCATGGGATTTATGTGCATCTTGAAAATTTTATAAATGGCCGCGTCCGTCACCAGGGCCAGCTGGAAAACCGTGATCAGGCCCGTGAAAACAAAGCGGGCCGGTTTCAGCCAGAAAACCGCCAAACCGAAAAGCGATAAGGCGGCGTAAAACATGAAAGTGTTTGAAATAAGCGCGGACCCGGCAAAAAACAGCCCAAGCGGGTTTGAGCCGGCGAAAAACAAATAAAAAGTGCTGAACAGCAAAGACAGCAGGAAATTAAGGGCCAGGTAGACGCTCAGGCGGCCATAGACGGGGGTTTTCATAGTGACAAAACTTGAAGCACGGTCTATAATGATATAATGATTCTATAAAATTATGGACCTTAAGAATCTTGCCGTTTTTTTGAAAGAAAATTCACAGCCCGCTTTCAGGCTGACCCAGATACGAACGGCGGTTTATAAAAATTTCGCCTCCGGTTTTGACCAGATAACCGTGCTGCCGGAAGCCCTGCGCTCCAGGCTTAAATACGATTTCCGTTTTTCCTCCCTTACCCCGGACAAACAGCAGGTTTCAAAAAGAAGGGACGCCGTTAAATTTTCCTTTTTGCTCAAAGACGGCCTTAAAATCGAGACAGTGCTGTTAAATCTGATGGCGGAAAAATGGAGCCTCTGCGTTTCCACCCAGGCCGGCTGCCCGGTGCGCTGCCCCTTCTGCGCCACCGGCCGGAAAGGCCTTAAACGCAACCTTTCCCCGGAAGAAATAACCGACCAGTTTCTGTCGGCGGCCGCGTATTTAAAAGCCGAAAACGCGCAAAAAATACACAGCGTGGTTTTCATGGGCATGGGCGAACCCTTCCTTAACTACGACACCGTGGCCGCGGCCATTAAAACCATTATAGACCCCGCCCTGATAGGCATGGGGCAGCGGCATGTGTCGGTATCCACGGCCGGGCATGTGCCCGGAATAAGGCGCTTCGCCAAGGATTTCCCGCAGATAAACCTGGCGGTATCGCTGCAAACCGCCGACAACGGGCTTCGCGACGCTTTGGTGCCCTTAAACCGTAAATATCCGCTTCCCCAGATCGCAAAAGCTTTAAAGGACTATTTGTTCGTCACCAAGCGCCGCGTGTTTTTGGAATATGTCCTGCTCGAGAACGTAAACGACAGCAAAAGCTCCGCCAAAAAGCTTCTTGACTGGCTTAAAGACGTGGAAGCGCTTAAATATTTCAATGTAAATCTCATCCCCTACAACGAAACGGGGGGACAGTTCAGGAAACCGACAAAAGAAAAAGTCCGTACTTTTCACGAGTATCTGCTTGAACTGGGGATTCCCGTCACCCTGCGCAAAAGCCTGGGCGAAGACATAGACGGCGCCTGCGGACAACTAGCCGGAAAATAGGATCCGCGCCGCCGTTTCGGATCAACTCTGGAAGGGATGCTCAGGTTCGCCATACCGGAGCCGCATGAGAGACTCGCATTCAATAATAAAATACTTGACACTGGGCGCGGCGATAGCGCTGGCCAACTTCCTGGTCTACCGGCAGACAACTTCTTTCGCCCCGGTACATCTGGACGAACAGCAGCTCCTGAGCGACAAATGGCGGAACCTCAAAGCCGGCAGATCCTTTCCGGACGCCTTTAAACACGATGTCTTTAATCTCGGAACCGGCGCCTTTTACCGCCCTGTCCTCACCCTTTCCTTCATAGCGGACGCCCGCCTTTCCGGAGACAAATTCGATCCGGCGCCCTTTCACCGGAGCAATCTGTTCCTCCATATTTTTAACGCCCTGCTGTGCTTTATTCTGCTGGCGCGGCTCGCCTACGGGGCGGAACTTGCCGCCGCGGGCGCCATGCTTTTTTCGCTGCACCCGGCGCTCGCGGCTGCTTCCGGATGGATCCCCGGGCGGAACGACTCCCTTCTTTTTGCCTTTTCAGCCCTGGCTTTGCTTTTTTTAACGGAGGCCGCCAAACGCAGGAACGCCGGCTTATTTATACTCCACCTTATTGCTTTTTTCCTCGCCCTGCTGACGAAGGAAACAGCCGCCGTTCTGCTCCCTCTCTTCCCCGCCTGGATCTATGTTTTCCACAGGGACTCCGCGCTCTCCGGAAAATGGAAATTAAAAGCGGCGGCGGCGCTGGGCTGGATATTTTGCGCAGGGCTTTATTTATTTCTGAGGACCGGCGCGCTTAAGGGCGGTCCCGCGAATCTTTTATCGAATACACACGATCTTGTTTTTAGAACGGCCTCCTATGCCGCCTTCGTTTTTGTCCCCGTTAATATCCCGGTGTTCGCCTGGTTCAGCGACCTGTCACCCATGCGGATAATACTTGCCGATACGGCAGGCCTTATCCTGCTGGCCGCCGCATGGCAGTCGCGGAAAGGAAAGCTGCTGCCCTGCGCTTTCGCGGCATTTTGTCTTTTCATCCTTCCTTCGGCATTCTCCGACCGGTTCCTGCCTCACAGGCTGTACCTGCCGGTCTTTTTCTTCGCGCTGGCGGCAACTGAAGCCGCGCGGATATTTTATCCCGCCAAAAGAGCGCTGACACTGGCTGTGATGGCGGCTTCGGCCCTTTGCCTGGCCGCAATAACTTTTCATTCTCTCCGCCGCTTCAAAGACCCTGATGTCTTCTGGGCTGACGCGTACGCGGTCTCCCCTTCCTGCGGAGAAGCCGCCTATGAACTCGGTTACTCCGCCCAGTTGCGCGGGGATATGGCCGGCGCGGAAAAATATTATCTGAAGGTCATTACCGGCAGCCCCTCGATCCCGGACGCGCGCACCAACCTGGGCGTCATATACAAACAGGCGGGACGCTACGATGAAGCGCTCAGGCTTTACGAAGACGAATTAAAACTTACTCCGGGGAAAGCGATAGTAATAGAGAATATCGGCAATCTGATGGCGGCAAGGGGCGATTACCCGCGCGCCATTGAGTATTATAAACTCAAAATAGCCATTGAACCTGAAGTGCGCAAAACTTACGAAATCCTTGTTTTCTGCTTCCAGAAGACCGGAGACCTGAAAGAAGCCGACAAATACAGGCGCATCGCCCTGACTTTAAAAAATCCGTAATCAAAATAAGACTACTGAGTGTTTTCCGCTTGGAAGAGCCCCCCGCCATTCGTCTGAAACACACCCCCTGCCGCCGCCAAATGCGGGGCCATTTGTCTCATTGGAAATGGGTCCTTGGCCCCATGCATATGCCGACGCTCAGTGTTATACTTTAAACAGAAGCTCAAACAACACACGGTGGATGATTATTAAGAATTTAAAAAGTACAAGAAAGTATAAGCAGGAGAACTTATGAAAACAATAATGCCCCTCATTTTGGCTCTGGTTCTGGCACCGACATTTCTTATGGCGGCTCAGCGCGACGCGGCGCCCGCAAAGAAGGCCGGTTTTAACGATGCCGCAGGCTCTTTCTTACAACTGCAAAACTGGGCCCCGGCCGCGCAGGATTTTACGGCTATTCCGGCGCCAACGGCGGTTCCGGCTGAGGAAGACCAGCCTTGGGCAAATGGGTTGGATAAGGGACTCGGCCTGAAGGCTTCGTACCCCAGCGGTTCTATGTGCTGCACGTCCAGCGAAGAGTGCGGCAGAACAAAAAGCGAAGGATTTTCGGTTTTGGGCGTCCGTTCGGCGGATCTGCCCAACTTACAGTCCGCGCTCCTCGCGTTCAGGACTATAACCCAAAGCCGGTGGTACCTGACTTTTCCCGACGGCCGGGCGTTGACGGATGGGAGTGTAGGCAGCCTGTTCATAACACGCAAGAGCCTGATAGGCGCTTACAAGTTCGATGTTAAAACCATGTCCGTTGACGTCACCTGGAACGCCGATCCGTCCGTCAATTTGCCTAAAGCGGGCGTGTTTAAACAAAAGATAAGTCAAATCTGTTTTGCTCCGGATCGGGTTATGGTCGCCTCCGGACTCGTCAAGCTTGAAATCGGCGCCCAACCGCGCTCCACTTTAATCCAGCCTTCCCCGAACAGCGGCACAGACACGCCGGTGGTAAGACAGGGCTACATGCTTTTCACGGACTACGGCCAGTATTTGGCCAGTTCGGACGGCAAGTGAGTGAAAGGTGCAAGCTTTTCCCAGGAGGGCTTTTAAAAAAACCTTTACGTTTCTTAATCAGCAACCCCTCGCAACCCGCATCACTTCGTCCACAGCATCTTACTTCGATTAAACGCTTAACCGCTCTTCCTCATACGGATATAATTCCAAGTGTATATTTCCCGACTTCCACAGGCCCCCTAAAAATCATCGTCTCTTCATTAGTAACCCTCTTGAAATCCGGGTGCCTCACGTGTGAGAGGGAGGAATGTTTTTATCAGGCAGCCGGCCTTACGGGTTATCAGGGCCTGTCCAGCTCTTTTGGCTTCGCGGCAACAGTCAATTATACAAGGTGGAGCTAATTAGCCATGGTTCCTGGGCCAAAAGGGCTGGGCCTGCCGCCGGACCGGAACGCGGGGACAGCCGTCCACACCGTGGCCGGCTTCCATCACTCACCTTCGGCGCTTGCGTAAGCCTCAGGTTCGCGAAGGCCCCGCTAACCCGGTTCCGGCGGCACCCGCTCCATTTATTCAAGGGAGAAACTTGTTGTAAAA
This sequence comes from Elusimicrobiota bacterium, assembly GCA_026388155.1. Classification (NCBI taxonomy): domain Bacteria; kingdom Pseudomonadati; phylum Elusimicrobiota; species Elusimicrobiota bacterium. The sequence continues at coordinate 215 of JAPLKI010000018.1, read as the reverse complement.
AAGGGAAGAGTCAAAGGGCGGCGGTGTTTTCCCCGCGCGCTCCTTAAAGGGTTTAATCCTGAAGTCTGGAGCGGATCGCTCCGCGACGGTGAGGACCGTTCAAGTCTGAAAGCATTGTCTTTCAGACGCGTTCCGGAGCCGGCGGAAGACTTCAGGATTCTTCTTTAAAACCCGGTCCCGGAGCGCGCGGGGAAAGCGCCGGCGCCCGTTCCCGC